>NZ_JBFRDA010000021.1:0-94055 GCF_052113345.1 Pseudarthrobacter sp. YAF2
ATCCACGGGGTGGACAATCCAGCCAAAACAACCAATCAATAAAACAATTGGTATCAACAAACTTGGCACACTATTGAGTTCTCAAACAACAGACACACCCAGCACCACCACAACCCACCAGGGCCGCAGATCGCTCCGGAGCAACTTTCAAAACTTACCGGCTGACTTCCAGCGTGTCAAATCGGCGTCCGCGACCATCCTCAGCATAAGCTTGGGGGATCGGTTGTCCGCCTGACTCCGTGGAGCAGCGCGGAAATAAACTCTACCACCACTCTTTCGGGATCGCCAGTCGACCTGGAACGCTTGCCCCGCCGTGCTCCCAAGGCGCGATGCCCCGGCGCGGAAGAGCCCGGAATCCTGCCGGATTCCGGGCTCTTCCGGCTCACTACGAAGACCAGCCGGGGCAGGTCAGGCCGAGGCAGGTGCTCCCGGCTTGAAGTAGGACGCGCCCAGCGGAGGCAGCGTCACCGTCAGGGTGGCTGGCTGCCCGTCCTGTCCCTCGGCAGTCGCGGTCAGTTCGCCACTGTTGAGGACGCCGGATCCGCCATAACTGCTGTGGTCGGTATTGAGGACCTCGGTCCAGGCGCCGGCGGAAGGAACGCCCAGGGTGTAGCCGACATGCGGGCCCCCGGAGAAGTTGATGGCACAGACGATCGGCTCGCCGTCGGTACCCCACCTGATGAACGAGAGGACGTTACGGTCGGTGTCTCCCCCGTTGATCCATTGGAATCCGGCCGGCACGTTGTCCTGGGTGTAGAGCGCCGGCGTTGACTTGTACAGCTCGTTGAGGTCCTTGGTCAGCAGCTGCAGTCCCTTGTGCGCGGGGATGTCTGCCAGCCACCAGTCCAGGCCGTGCTGTTCCGACCACTCCGCCTCCTGGCCGAATTCGGTACCCATGAAGATGAGCTGCTTGCCCGGGTGGGCCCACTGGTAGGCAAAGAATGCGCGGAGGTTCGCCAGCTGCTGCCAGCGGTCGCCAGGCATCTTGCGGAGCATGGAGCCCTTGCCGTGGACAACTTCATCGTGGCTGATGGGAAGGAGGAAGTTCTCCGTGAACGCATAGACCAAGGAGAACGTCACCGTGCCGTGGTGCCACCGGCGGTTGTAAGGGTCCTCCGAGATGTACTTCAGGGAATCGTGCATCCAGCCCATGTTCCACTTCAGGCCGAACCCAAGGCCTCCGTGGCTGGTGGGGGCGGTGACCCCGGGAAAAGCGGTGGACTCTTCCGCGATCATGACCGCGCCCGGGTGGGTCTTATAGACCGTGGCGTTGACTTCCTGCAGGAAGGAGATGGCTTCGAGGTTTTCCCTGCCGCCGAAGCGGTTGGGCCGCCACTGGCCTTCCTGCCGGGAGTAGTCGAGGTACAGCATGGAGGCCACCGCGTCCACGCGCAGTCCGTCAATGTGGAACTCGTCCAGCCAGTAGAGGGCGTTCGCCACCAGGAAGTTCCGGACCTCCGTGCGGCCGAAGTCAAAGATGAGCGTTCCCCAGTCCGGGTGTTCCCCGAGGGCCGGGTCGGAGTGCTCATAGAGGGGTTCGCCGTCGAACCGGGCCAGTGCCCACGCGTCCTTCGGGAAGTGTGCGGGTACCCAGTCCAGCAGCACGCCGATTCCCGCCTGGTGGAGCGTGTCCACCAGGTAGCGGAACTCGTCGGGGTGGCCGAACCTGGAGGTCGGCGCAAAATAGGACGTGACCTGGTAGCCCCATGAGCCACCGAACGGGTGTTCCGCCACCGGCATGAACTCCACATGTGTGAACCCCAGCCATTTGACGTATTCCACCAGTTCCTTGGCGAGTTCCCGGTAGCCAAGTCCCAGGCGCCAGGATCCGAGGTGGACTTCGTAGACGCTCATGGCCGAGTTGTGCGGGTCGCGCTGGGCGCGCGCTTCCATCCACTCGTCATCCTTGAAGACGTAGGAAGGTTCCACCACCCGGGAGGCAGTGAGCGGAGGAACTTCGGTGCCGAACGCCAGGGGATCGGCTTTTTCCACCCAGTAACCGCCGCGGGTCAGGATCTCGAATTTGTAGCAGGCACCTGCTGCCACACCTGGAATGAAGACTTCCCAAACCCCGGATGATCCCAGTGAGCGCATGGAGTTCTCACGTCCGTCCCAGGCGTTGAAGTCACCCTTGACGCGGACGGCCTGTGCATTGGGAGCCCACACGGCAAAGGAGACACCGTTGACGTCCCCAAGCGAGGACTTGTAGTGCTGGACGTGGGCGCCGAGAACCTCCCAGAGCTTCTCGTGCCGGCCTTCGCCAATGAGGTGAAGATCCACTTCGCCTACGGTCGGCAGGTACCGGTAGGGCTCATCCACGGTCACTGGATCCTTGCCCGGGTACGTGACTGAGAGCCGGTAGTCGGGAACATGGCCCTGCTGCAGCGGCTCCAGGACGCCCACCCATACGCCATGGGCCTCGTGTTCCATGGGAACTTCGCCGGCCGGGGTGACGACACTGACTGCTTCGGCCAAGTGCTTGACCGTCCGGACGGTGACGTGCCCGTAATCGTCCAGGTGCGCGCCAAGGACGGAATGGGGCGCGTGGTGTTCACCGTTTGCGATCTTGCCCAGGGTGCCTTCGTCCACGTGCAGCGGCACCCCCGGGCGGTCAGTTCGTGCTGAGCCTGTCATTTCGTTACCTTCCGATGCTGCGCCGGCCTGATCGCCGGTGCCGTTACCGCTCAGGAGCCGTCTGGCGGCATTCACGGGGATCGCCAGCCAGTCGGGCCTGTTACGCATTTCATAAACAACTTCGTACAGCGCCTTGTCCAGCCACAATGCCACAAACAGGGGCGAGGTCCGGTCCACCGTGGCGGGAATGACGCCTCCGTACCCTTCAAGGAACGCGTCCGCGCAGTCGTCCACCCAGGTGTCCGGGACCTGGGCGCCCTCCTGCTCGCGCCGGGCCGCTCCGGCTGCATAGTCAAAGGACCGCAGCATTCCCACGACGTCGCGAAGCGGCACGTCGGGGACGTTCCGTTCGGCAATGGGCCGCAGCGGTTCGCCCTCGAAATCGAGGATGGCCCACCGGGATTGGCCGCCGGATTGCCCGGCGACCTGCAGGATTTGGCCAAGGTGGAGGTCGCCGTGGATACGTTGCAGGAGACCGGTGGGCGCCCCGTCAAGGCCGACCAGGAGGGCTTCCAACGCGTCGTCATAAGGTCCGACGGCGGCGCGGGCTTCCGCCCAGGCGCTGCGGACGCGCTGGGCTACAGCGGGTCCAATAGCCTTGCCGGCGTCGGGGGCAGCTGTCTGTCCCAGCGCCTCCGCCAACCGCCGGTGCACGTTGGCTGTGGCCGCACCGAGGGCCCGGGCTTCCGCCGTGAAATCGGCGCCTTGCCGGGCGGCGTCCACAGCCAGCCGCCAGGCATCCCGGCCGCCGGCGAGGAATTCGTGGGCCACCGCAAGCTCGCCCTGGACGGGTTTCCCCTGGCCGAGCCACTCTCCACGGACCCAGCCGAGGGTAGCAGGCACTTCGGGGGTTCCGGCTGTGGTCAGCGCCGCACCGACTTCGATTTCAGGGTTTGTACCGTCCGACAGCACCCGGAAGAATTTCACCATCGCCGCGGACTCGCCGTCGTCCACAATGACGGAGCTGTTGGACTGCTCTCCGGACAGCACTTTCACCACGCCTTTGGCGGTAGGAAGTCGGTATGGTCCCTCCACGCGGTATCCGGTGGCCGACCCGCTTGCAGCCTTGTCCTCCTGCCGGATGAGCTCGAGCCAGGCGCCAACGAAATCAGGATCGTGCACGGCGTCGTAGACCCACCGGCGGGACGGGTCGGTTCCTGCTGCCTCGCCCACGAGCGCCCGTTCCATGCCACCCGCCGGAGCCGGACGGAAGCTCAACGGCACCTGGACCACGGTGGTTCGCCGGCCGCCGTCGGGCACCTCCGTGGTGACATTGAGGAGGAACACGGCAAGCGCGGCGCGGCCTGTGGGGTCCTCCAGGCCCAGACTGCCCACTTGGGCCATGGCGAAGTCGGGAGTCTTGACGGGGAACCAACGCTGCTGCGGCAGCCATTCCTTGAGCAGCGCGGTCAGGGCGGGAGTGAGGATTGGCTGGTTCATCTCAGTTCTCTATCGACAGGATGGGCATGGCCTGGGTGTACGGCGACGACGGGTTGGATCCCACCGTACGCATCCGGAGCCAGAAGAAATCATGGCTTCCGAGGGTCAAGGTGAGGCTTCCGTCGTCGCCGATGCCGGGGAACGGTTGGCCGCCAAAAACATCGCGCAGCCCCCTCCCCGCATACTCGGGAATGTCCAGTTTTGCGGCCACGGGATGCTGGGAGAGGTTGAAGGCGCACAAAATGGTTTCGGCCGCGGCGCCGGTCGGGTTGTTGGCCGGCAACTCGCGCAGGTACGCCAGGACGGCATCATGGCCTGCTTCCACGTGTTTGAATCCGCCAAGGCCGAACGCCGGGTGATTCTTGCGCACGCTGAGGATTTGCCGTGTCCAACGCAGCAGGGACCCTGAGTGGGCGGCCTCGGCTTCGACGTTGGCCATGCTGTAGTTGTACACCAGCGACTGGATGGGCGGCAGGTAGAGCTTGCCGGGATCGGCGTGCGAGAACCCGGCGTTCCGGTCCGGGTTCCATTGCATGGGGGTTCGGACGGCGTCGCGGTCCTCAAGCCAGATGTTGTCCCCCATGCCGATCTCGTCGCCGTAGTAGAGGAACGGACTCCCCGGAAGCGAGAGCAGGAGTGCGTTGATCAGCTCGATTTCGGCCCGGGAATTATCGAGCAGCGGTGCCAGCCGGCGCCGGATCCCGATGTTGGCGCGCATGCGGGGGTCCGGCGCATACCAGCCCAGCATCGCCGCGCGCTCATCGGCGGTGACCATTTCCAGTGTCAACTCATCGTGGTTGCGCAGGAACGTCCCCCACTGGGCGCCGGCGGGGATGTCCGGGGTGTCGCGCATGGTTTGAATGATGGGCGCGGCCTTCTGGTCCCGGAGGGCGTAGTAGAGCCGCGGCATGATCGGGAAGTGGAACGCCATGTGGCATTCGGGTTCCTCCTCCGTCCCGAAGTATTCCACCACCTCGGTGGGCGGCTGGTTTGCCTCGGCGATGATCACCCGGCCGGGGTAGCTGTCGTCCACCATGGCCCGCAACTGGCGGAGGAACTCGTGGGTGGCGGGAAGGTTCTCGCAGTTGGTGCCCTCTTCCTCGAAGAGGTAGGGGATGGCGTCTGCCCGGAACCCGTCGATTCCCTGGTCCAGCCAGAACCGGACCACATCGAAGACGGCTTCGGTGACCTTGGGGTTTTCGAAATTCAGGTCCGGCTGGTGGCTGAAGAACCGGTGCCAGAAGAACTGCCGCCGGATGGGATCGAACGTCCAGTTCGATTCCTCCGTGTCGACGAAGATAATGCGTGCGTCCTGGTACTTCTCGTCCGTGTCGCTCCAGACATAGAAGTCGCCGAAGGGACCGTCGGGGTCTTTCCGGGATTCCTGGAACCAAGGATGCTGGTCAGAGGTGTGGTTCAGCGGCAGGTCGATGATCACCCGGACGCCGCGGGCATGGGCTTCCGCCACGAGTCGCTTGAAATCGCTGATGGTGCCGAATTCGTCCAGCACGGAGTTGTAGTCCGAGATGTCGTAGCCGCCGTCCCGCAGCGGTGACTGGAAGAACGGGGGCAGCCAGAGGCAGTCGACGCCGAGCCACTGCAGGTAGTCCAGTCGGTCAATGAGTCCGGAGAAGTCTCCGGACCCATCGCCGTTGGCATCCGCAAAGGCCCGGACCAGTACCTCGTAGAACACGGCCTTGCGGTACCACAGGGGGTCATGCTGAAGGCCAGGCGCATTTAGCTCGAACGTGCTCTTGGGGGTGAAGTGGCCGGAACTTTGCGGATTAAAACTCACGAATGCATTCTCCTCACGCTCAGGATGTGGGCCGGCTCCACGTGCGGGTCGAGGCGCACGTAGTTGTACTCGCCCCACTCCCAGCTTTGGCCGGAGATCAGGTCGTCCACGTAGAAGCCGCCGCCCGGGGTGAGGTCCTGCGGATCCAGCTCCAGGGCTGCCAGGTCCAGGGCCACACTGCATTCCTTGGTGACGTGGGGATCCACGTTGACCACTACGATGAGCGTGTCTTTGGACCCGTCGGGAAGGGTCTTGTGCTTGCTGTAGACCACTGTCGACTCATCCGTGCTTTGGTGCACCGTCAGGTTTTGCAAGTCCATGAGCGCCGGGTGGTCACGCCGGATGTGGTTCAGCCTGGTGATATACGGAGCCATGGTGCGCCCGGACTCCGCGGCGGCGTCCCAGTCGCGGGCCTTGTATTCGAACTTTTCGTTGTCGATGTACTCCTCGGCTCCGGGCCGGGCAACGTGTTCGTACAGCTCATAGCCGGCATAGACGCCCCACAGCGGGCTTCCCGTGGAGGCAAGGACCGCCCGGACCCGGAAAGCAGCCGGTCCCCCGTACTGGAGGTATTCGGTGAGGATATCCGGGGTGTTCACGAAGAAGTTGGGGCGGAAGAACGCCGGGGATTCATGGCTGACTTCGTCGAAGTAAGCCTCGATCTCCTTCTTGGTGTTGCGCCACGTGAAGTAGGTGTATGACTGCTGGAAGCCTGCCCGGCCCAGGGCGTGCATCATGGCGGGCCGGGTAAACGCTTCGGCGAGGAATACAACGCCGGGAACGGCTTTGTTCACCTCGGCAATTAGCCATTCCCAGAACCACACGGGTTTGGTGTGCGGGTTATCCACCCGGAAAATCTTTACCCCGTGGCGGACCCACAGCAGCACAATCCGGAGAATTTCGCGGGAAAGCCCTTCCGGGTCATTGTCGAAATTGAGCGGATAAATGTCCTGGTACTTCTTTGGCGGGTTTTCCGCGTAGGCGATGCTGCCGTCCACCCGTGTGGTGAACCATTCCGGGTTGGATTGCACCCACGGGTGGTCCGGGGCCGCCTGCAGTGCGAGGTCAAGCGCAACTTCCAGGCCAAGCTCATTGGCGCGGGCCACAAAGGCATCGAAGTCCTCGAAGGAACCAAGATCGGGGTGGATGGCGTCGTGGCCGCCCTCCTTGGCGCCGATGGCCCAGGGCGAGCCGGGGTCGTTGGGGCCGGCCACGAGGGTGTTGTTGGGCCCCTTGCGGTGCTGGACACCGATGGGGTGGATCGGGGGCATGTAAATGACGTCGAAGCCCATGGCCGCAACGGCGTCGAGGCGCCGGGCCGCCGTCCGGAAGTTCCCCGATGTCCAGGCACCGGTGTTGTGGTCCTTGACGGCACCTTCGGACCGTGGGAAGAACTCGTACCAGGCGCCCCGGCCGGCCCGGTCCCGCTCCACCAGCAGGGGGAACTTCTCCGAGACGGTGACCAGTTCACGGATGGGCTGGCGGGCAACGATGTCCGCGATTTCCTGGCCGAATCCGGCCGCGAGCCGTTCCTCGGTGCTGCGGGACTGGTCGGCCAGGACTTCCGAGGCGTGCCGGAGGGCTGCCTGGTCCACCTCATCCCGGAAGTCTTCCGCTGACGCTTCGCCCAGAAGCTTGGCCCCCTCGGCTAGCATGAGTTCGACGTCGATGCCGGCCTCGATCTTCACCTCTGCGTTGTGGTGCCAGGTTCCGTAGCGGTCGTGCCAGGCTTCGATGACGAAGGACCAGTCGCCGGTTTCCGACGGCGTGAGGACGCCTTCCCAGCGGTCGGTCCCCATGCCGCGTACCCCGCGCGGCGGCGCGAGCCGGACACGCTGCCGCTCGGCACCAGATGGGTCAAGGAGCACGGCGCTGACGCCCAGCTGGTCATGGCCCTCCCGGAAGGCGGTGGCCCCCACAACGATGGCCTCGCCGGGCAGGGCTTTGGCGGGTACCTTTCCGCCGTCGACGACGGGCTGCACATTGGCGATGGGAAAACGCCCGAACCGCAGACCATCGGTTATGCGGCGCTGGGGCATTTTGGTGGATGCGGCACTGGTTCCTGAGTTAGTCGTCACAGCCTCGACGTTAGCGAGAAATGACCAGGATTGCTAAGGCTGCTCCCTAAAATTCGTCGCGCCGCTGCCCAATTTCTTCACGCCCCTGTCATTTACCCAAAAGAAACCCAAAGCTGGTTCCGGCCCGGCATGTTGTCGGTTAGTGTGGCGCAGGTGAAGGCAATCCGCAGGTTTACGGTCCGTACAGTCCTCCCCGAGCCCATTCGGCCGCTGGCCCGGTTGGCCAGCAATTTGCGGTGGTCCTGGCACCGCCCCACGCGCGAGCTCTTCGCCGGGCTCAACCCGCGCCTGTGGGAGGAAAGCGGGCAGGACCCCATCGGTTTCCTGGGGATGGTCAGCCGGGAGGAGTTCCAGCGGCTCGCGGCAGACCAATTGGTGGTGGACCGGGTCCGCGCGGCCGAAGAGGACCTTGACCGGTACCTTGAGGAGCCGCGGTGGTACCAGGGCCTGGGCCCGGATGCGCCCGCCGCCATCGCCTACTTCTCTCCCGAATTCGGCATCACCGAAGTCCTCCCCCAGTACTCGGGCGGCCTGGGCATCCTGGCGGGCGACCACCTCAAAGCCGCCTCGGACCTGGGTGTCCCCCTGGTCGGTGTGGGCCTGCTGTACCAAGCCGGCTATTTCAAGCAGTCGCTCTCCCGCGATGCCTGGCAGCAGGAGACCTACCCGGTCCTGGATCCCGACGGGCTGCCCCTTACGCTGCTCCGCGAGCCTTCCCCTGACGGCAACGGAAAGGCCCTGGAGGTATCGCTCCCCCTGCCCAACGGGCGGCGCCTCCTGGCGCACATCTGGCGTGCCGACGTCGGACGCGTTCCCCTGCTCCTGCTGGACTCCAACGTGCCCGGCAACGACGACGCCGCACGAAGCATCACCGACCGGCTGTACGGCGGAGGCGGTGACCACCGGCTGCAGCAGGAACTCCTGCTGGGCATGGGCGGGGTCAAGGCCCTGCGCGCGTTCCAGAAGCTGACGGGCTCCCCCGCCCCGGAGGTGTTCCACACCAACGAGGGACACGCCGGGTTCCTCGGGATTGAACGCATCCAGGAACTGATGTCCGGGGAACAGGCGCTGACGTTCGACGAAGCGTTGGCCGCCGGCCGCGCCTCCACGGTGTTCACCACGCACACACCGGTCCCCGCGGGCATTGACAGGTTCGAGATCGCCCAGATCAGCCACTTCTTCCAGGCCGGCCTGGCACCCGCCGTCCCGTTGGACAGGGTCCTGGAGCTGGGCCGGGAAAACTACGCCGACGGAAATCCCGCCGTCTTCAACATGGCCGTCATGGGCCTGCGCCTGGCCCAGCGCGCCAATGGCGTGGCCAAGCTCCACGGTGAAGTGTCGCGCGGGATGTTCTCCGCCCTCTGGCCGGGCTTCGACCACTCCGAGGTCCCAATCACGTCCGTGACCAACGGCGTCCACGTGCCCACATGGGTGGACAGCAGGATCTCCAAGCTGGCCCGCGACCAGTTCGGCAGCGAGGCCGAAGCCAACGGGCGCTGGGACCTCGCGTACAACGTCAGCGACGCCGACGTCTGGGCGCTGCGCCGGGAAATGCGGGCAGCACTGGTGGAAGATGTCCGCCGCCGGCTCCGGGCAGCATGGAAGAAGCGCGGCGCGGCCGACGCCGAACTGGGCTGGACTGACAACGTCCTGGACCCGGACGTGCTCACCATCGGGTTCGCCCGCCGGGTGCCCACGTACAAACGCCTGACCCTGATGCTGCGCGAACCTGCCCGGCTGAAGGCTCTCCTGCTGCACAAGGACCACCCCATCCAGTTGGTCATTGCCGGAAAATCGCACCCGGCCGATGACGCCGGCAAGAAGATGATCCAGGACCTGGTGCGTTTCACGGACGACCCCGAGGTCCGGCACCGCATCGCGTTCCTGCCCAACTACGACATCGCGATGGCCAGGACGCTGTTCCCGGGCTGTGACGTTTGGCTGAACAACCCACTGCGGCCCTTGGAGGCCTGCGGTACGTCCGGCATGAAGGCCGCCTTGAACGGGTCCCTGAACCTGTCCGTCCTGGATGGCTGGTGGGATGAGATGTACGACGGCGAGAACGGCTGGGCGATCCCGACGGCCAACAACGACGCGTCCCCGGAAGAGCGTGACGACATCGAGGCGGCCGCGCTGTACGAGCTGCTTGAAACGCAGGTGGCGCCGCGCTTCTACGGGAGCACGGTGTCCGAGGGTGCGGGGGCTGCAGGTCCCTCCACCACCCCGAGGGAGAAGGTGCCAACGCACTGGGTGTCCATGATCAAGCACACCCTCTCGCACCTGGGTCCGGCCGTCTCCGCCGAGCGGATGCTCCGGGACTATGTGAACATCCTGTACCGCCCCGCGGCGGACGCGGGCCGCAGCGCCACCGCGAATTCATACTCGCAGGCCCGGGCCCTGGCGGCTTGGTGTGCCACGGTTCGCGGCGCCTGGCCACAGGTCCACGTGGAGCATGTGGATTCGGTGGGCGTGTCCGAGGATCCGCAGATCGGTGACACCCTCCAGGTCAACGCCTACGTGGCACTGAACTCCCTGACCCCGGAGGATGTCTGCGTTGAGGTGGCTTACGGACGGGCCGAGGAGAACGACACCCTGGCGGACATCACCATGATGGAACTCCAGGTGAAGGAGGATCTCGGCAGTGGCCGCCACCTGTTCAGCGGCTCACTGCTGATAGACCGCTCCGGACCGTTCGGCTACACGGTCCGGGTGCTGCCCCGGCACGAGGCGCTGGCCTCGAAAGCGGAACTCGGCCTGATCGTCAACGCCTGACGCCTGCCTACAGGAAGACGGCCGTGACGGCGAGCTCTGTGCCGGCGTACCGTTCGGCGTCCTGCAGGATTTCACAGATGATGCCGAATGACCTTTCGCTGCGGAACGGTGCGGCAACCTGCCAGAAGAGGGTCACCGGCGGATTGCCGTTGTCCGTGATGCTGTCCGCGAAGTCGTGGAGCGAATCATTCAGCGCATCAAGGTTCACGCCGTAATGCTCAGCGAAGCCCAGGACCTCGCCGAAGGTTTCAAGGACGGCGCGTTTGCTGTCGGCCGGCGGGACCACCACGCTGCGGCGGCCGGCGTCGGCTGCCTGCTCCTCCAGCTCTTCGAGAGTCCAGGTATCGCCGGAAAAGATTCTCATAGGTGTCCTAGCTGCCTTCCGCTACGTACTTGAACGTTTGGTAGTGGTCTCCGGTGTAGTATTTCTCCCCACCGTTGCCGGCCACGATCCGCCGTGCGCCCCGGTCCGGTTCGCCAGGAGTTGGAACCGTGTACTCGCGGTAGTAGCCCCGGTCCCGGGCGGGCAGCACGCGCTCAAAGTTGCCAAACACCTGGTCGTCCTGGCTGAACCGGTACGGGCCGCCCGCCCGGATCAGCGCCAGGACGCGGCGTCCTTCCGCCGGGAGCGTGGACTCACGGATTTCCGCCAGGCTCGAGGGGTTGGCTGCCCGGTGTGCCGGCGCGCCCTTTCCTGGCGTCGGCGTACCGGCGCCGCCGGGAGGAGGGGTGGGGCCGGAAGCCGTTCCCGGCGTCGTGGGTTCTGTCTGCCCGCCCAACAGCCCGGACCCGCCGAACGCCACCAGCGCCAGCACCACCAAGGCGGTCAGGAGCAAGGGAAGCATGGAGCGGTTGCGCATTCGGGTGTACCTGCCGGCCGGTTGTACTGGGTCTAGGTTCGGTAGATGCTGATGGAATTGGCCTCTGCAAGGTCGGTCTCGCCGGAGGCAACCCGGATGCCCTGCCGCTGCTCGTGGAGGGGCGACGTGGTCAGGCGCAGCTCGAAGAGGCTCGGTGTTGCCCGCCCAAGGTCCGGCAGCGTGATCTGAACATCCGTGGCGCCGCCGTTCACCACCACCAGGCCGGCGAGGGCACCGCCGTCATCGCCCAGCAGGAGCTGCAGGACGCGGTGGTGAGGATCGTTCCACCGCTCGGCGGACATGGGCCGGCCGTCCTGGTCGAACCAGTACAGGTAGGACTGTTCGTCGCGGACGGGAAAATCATGGGGCTGGGCGGCCAGGAACTCTTTGCGCAACCGGATGAAGCGCTTGGTGCTGCGCAGCATTTCGTGCGCCTCCGGAGTCAACGTCCAGTCAAGCCAGGTCATGGGGCTGTCCTGGCAGTAGGCGTTGTTGTTTCCCTGCTGCGTCCTGGCCAACTCGTCGCCGGCCGTAATCATGGGGACTCCGAGCGAAACCATCAGCGTCGCCATGAGGTTGCGGCGGGACTGCGCGCGCTTGGCCAGGATCAGGCCGTTCTCGGTGGGCCCCTCCACCCCGTGGTTGTAGCTGCGGTTGTCTCCGTGACCGTCCCGGTTCTCCTCACCGTTGTCCTCGTTGTGCTTCCGGTCGAAGGAGACGAGGTCGTTCATGGTGAAGCCGTCGTGGGCGGTAACGAAATTGACCGACGCCAGGCGCGAGCGGCCCGATGCCTGGAAGAGGCCGGCGGAACCGGACAACGAATCGGCGAGCCTGGCCATGGTTCCGCCGTGGCCGCCGGCATCCATGGCTGCGCGGTCTGCCAGCCAGAAGGTCCGGACGGCGTCCCGGAAGTGATCGTTCCAGTCCACCCACCCCGAGGGGAACCGCCCGGTCTGCCAGCCGCCGTAGCCTATGTCCCACGGCTCGGCGATCAGCTTGACTCCGGAAAGGACAGGATCCGCGGCGATGGTGGTGAGGAATGGATGGTTGGGGTCGAACTCGTTCGCAGCGTTCCGGCAGAGGGTGACGGCAAGGTCGAACCGGAAACCGTCGACGTGGAACTCGTCCACCCAGTACCGCAACGAATCGACCACCATCTGGACCACATCCGGCTCACCAAAGTTCAAGGTGTTGCCGCATCCGGTGGTGTCCACGTACTTTCCGTGGCTGTCCATCCGGTAGTACGCCTGCTCCCCCAGGCCGCGGAAGTTGAGGACCGGACCGTCCTGGGTGCCCTCCGCCGTGTGGTTGTAGACGACGTCGAGGATGACTTCGAGCCCGGCGGCGTGCATGGCCTTGACCATGTCCTTGAATTCGTCCTGGACAGCCTGCGGGCCCGCTTCCCGGGCGGCACGGGTGGCGTAGCCGGGGTGCAGGGCGAAGAAGGCGGCGGTGTTGTAGCCCCAGTAGTTGGTGAGCCCCAAATCCTGCAGGTGCGGCTCATCAAGGTGGAAATTCACGGGGAGCAGCTGCACGGCGGTGATGCCCAGGCTGGTGAGGTGCTCCAGGACGGCCGGGTGGGCCATGCCGGCGTAGGTGCCCCTCAGCTCTTCGGGCACGTCGGGGTGGAGCTTGCTCTGGCCCCGGACATGGGCTTCATAGAGGATGGTGTTGCGCCATGGCAAGCCCGGCCGTTCGTCCGCCCCCCAATCGAAGTCGGGAGCGGTGCGGACAGTGGCCAGGACGCCGTCCTGCTGGTCCACTCCCCGGCCGTACGGGTCCAGCAGCAGGGGCGGGTTCCCGGCGTCGTCCCCGAGGACCGCGGAAACATGCGGCGGCAAGGGGCGGCGGTCAGTGGACGGGCGGAACCCGTACCGCGAACCGTACGGCAGATCCTCGACGATGCCGTGGTGGACCCCGCGCACCACGTTCGGCAGGGTCCGTGACCGCCACTGTCCGCCCGGAGGGCAGTAGACAATATCCAGGCTGGTCACGGCCGGAGCGAAACAGGCAACGTTGGCGCGGCCGCCGGCGTGGTGGCGCGTTCCGCCTGAATCAACGCGCGGGACACTGACACCGAGGGGAACCGCCGAGGAGGCGTCCATGGTGGATGCGGTGTCGAAGAGCGGCATGACCATCACCTAAATAATAGCCGCCTGCGGCAGTTGACCTGCCCCTGCACCCCTGCGCTGCAAGGGAAACGTGCCCGCGCATGACGGGCGCTGGACCACTACCCCGCCGCGCGCTGGCGGGAAACCTCGTACAACGAGATGCCCACTGCCATGGAGGCGTTGAGGGACTCCATGGCGGAGTCGATCGGGATGGAGACGATCTGGTCGCAGTTTTCCCGGACCAGGCGGCTCAAGCCCTTCCCCTCGGAGCCCACCACGATGCATACCGGCTCGGTGGCCAGGGTGAGGTCGGGCAGCGAGACGTCGCCATCGCCGTCGAGCCCCAGCACGAAAATGCCCATGCCCTTGAACTGCTTCAGGGCGTTGTTCAGGTTGGAGGCGCGGGCAACCGGGACGCGGACGGCCGCTCCGGCACTGGTCTTCCAGGCGGAGGCCGTAACACCTACGGAACGGCGCTCGGGCACGATGACGCCGTGGCCGCTGAAGGCGGAGACGGAACGGATGATCGCACCCAGGTTCCGGGGATCGGTGATGCCGTCAAGGGCGACGAAGAGCGGCGCGTTGCTGACGTGCCCCTTCTTCCACTTCTCCACCGTTTCCTCGGCCAGCTCGTAGGCGTCCTGGTATTCGTACGGCGGAATCTGGAGCACCAGGCCCTGGTGGACGGCGTCGTCGGTCATCCGGTCCAGCTCGGGCTTGCCGGTTTCGAGCAGCGGGATGCCGCGTTCGGCGGCGAGTTTCAGGGACTCCTTGACGCGGTCGTCCATCTCGATGCGGATGGCCACGTGCAGGGCCTTCGCGGGGATGCCGGCGCGGAGCGCTTCAACCACGGAGTTGCGGCCGGTGACCACTTCCTCGGTGGCGCGGCCCTTGGGACCGGATTTGGCGGCACCGGCACTGCGGGCGCCCGTTCCGCGCTTGGCAGCGGACCGTTCGGAAAGCTGCTTGGCTTTGTGCGCCTTGTGGTATGGACGGTCCTCGGCTTTAGGCGTGGGCCCCTTGCCTTCGAGGGCCTTGCGGCCATGGCCACCGGTTCCGATGGTTGGGCCCTTCTTCGCTTTAACCGATCGGCGACCATTGTTGGCCATGATGTTCCACCCTTGATTGTGCTGACTGAGTCTGCCTACCAGTCTACTGACCGAAGAAAAATCGGCGCGCTGCGGGCTGTGGGCGTGCGAAGGCGCAGTAGCTGCTCAGTCCCGCTTGAGGCTCCAGGTGGCACCGTCCGGGCCGTCTTCCACCACAACGCCGGCGTGGTTGAGGGTGTCCCGGATTGCGTCGGATGCCGCCCAGTCCTTGGCGGCGCGGGCAGCGGCACGGGCAGCGAGTTGCGCCTCCACCAGGACGCCGAGGGCCTCGGCTTCCCGGGTACTGGCCTTTTCGGAGCCGGCGACGGCGTTGAGCCCCAGGACGTCGGTCATGGTGACGACGGCGTCCATCGCCGCGCGGGCAGCGTCGTCGTCGCCCTCCGCCAGGGCGGTATTTCCGGCCCGCACGGTCTCGTGCAGTGCCGCCAGGGCCCGGGGGACGTTCAGGTCGTCGTCCATCGCGGCGGAAAAAGTGACCAGTGCATCACTCCCGGAACCGGAGCCGGCCGCCAGGAGGCCGGCGTCAGTACCGAAGCGCGACCCGGCCTTCGCCAGGAACCCATCAATGCGTTCGACGGCGGCAGCGGCTTCCTGCAGCGACGTGGGCCGGTAGTCCAGGACGGAGCGGTAATGGGCCTGGCCGAGGTAATAGCGGACAACCCGGGGGGATGCGAGTTCCAGCATTTCCGCGGGGCTGATGGTGTTGCCAATGGACTTGGACATCTTTTCGCCCTGGTAGGTGACCATGCCGTTGTGCATCCAGAAGTTGGCGAAGCCGTGCCCCGCTGCCTGGGACTGCGCCATCTCGTTTTCGTGGTGCGGGAAGCGCAGGTCCAGGCCGCCGCCGTGGATGTCGAAGGCGGTGCCGAGGTACTTGGTGACCATCGCGGAGCATTCGAGGTGCCAGCCCGGCCGCCCGGTACCCCACGGGGAGGCCCAGCTGGCGGTGGCCGGCTCTCCTGCCTTGGAACCCTTCCACAGCGCAAAGTCGCGGGGATCCTTCTTGCCGCGGGGATCGGCGTCGGGGGCGGCCTGCATGTCATCGATGTTTTGCCGGGTGAGGGCGCCGTACTTGTCCCAGGAGCGGACGTCGAAGTACACATCGCCTGAATCGTCCAGCGCGGGGTAGGCGTGGCCGCGGTCGATGAGCTGCTGGATCAGGGCATGCATTTCGGGGATGTGCCCGGTGGCCCGGGGTTCGTATGTGGGGCGTGAGACGCCCAGAGTGTCGTAGGCCTTCAGGAATTCCTGCTCGTAGCGGTACGCCAGGGCCCACCACTCCTCGCGCGGCACTTCTCCCGGCTCGGGGCTGAAGGCCGGCGCGAAGGAAGCCTCGGACTTGGCGAGGATCTTGTCGTCAATGTCCGTGACGTTGCGGACAACCGTGACCCGCAGGCCCCGGAACTGCAGCCAGCGCGTCAGCTGATCGAAGGCGATGGCGGAGCGGATGTGGCCAACGTGCGGCATTCCCTGCACCGTGGCCCCGCAGTAGTAGAGGCTGGCCTTGCCCTCGACGATGGGGATGAAATTCCGGACTTCGGCGGAGGCAGTGTCATAGAAGCGCAGGGTCACCGCTCCAGACTAGCCGATGGTTTCCCGGGTCCGCGGGTACACCAATGCGGTGGCCACTGCGGAGATACCCTCGCCCCGGCCGGTGAATCCCAGGCCGTCGCTGGTGGTGGCAGTCACGCTCACCGGCGCACCGGCGGCCGCGGTGAGGACTTCCTGCGCCTCCTCCCGGCGCGGACCGAATTTGGGCCGGTTGGCCACGAATTGCACGGCGATGTTGCCGATCTCGAAACCCGCGGCCCGGACTATCCGAGCAGCCTCCGCGAGCAGGGTCACCCCGGACGCGCCGGCGAATTCCGGGCGGTCGGTACCGAAGTGGCTGCCAAGGTCGCCGACGCCGGCGGCGGAAAACAGCGCGTCCGCCGCAGCGTGCGCGACGGGGTCGCCGTCAGAGTGGCCGGCAAGGCCGCGTTCGCCAGGCCAGAGGAGTCCGCCCAGCCACAACGGGCGGGCCTCGTCCTGGCCGGCGTAGGCATGGACGTCGATGCCCACTCCGGTCCGCGGGAGGATCATGTCCGCGCTCATCCTTCCACCCACCGGGCACCGAGCGGGCCTTCGAGGAGGCCTTCGGCAAAGATCAGGTCAAGCGGCGTGGTGATCTTGAGGGACTGGGTTGAACCGCGGACAGCGTAGACCGGTGTCCCCAGCATCTCCACAAGCATGGCGTCGTCGGTGACGGCCGCCGATTGCTGCTGGTCCAGCCCCTGCGCGGCCTGGTGTGCCTGCACCAGGGTATCGAGTGTGAATCCTTGGGGTGTCTGCACCGCCCGCAATTCCTCTCGCCGGGCTGTTCCCGTGACCACCTCCGGCGCGAACACGCTGTCCTCCCCCGAGGTAGCGGCAACGGTCTTGACCGTATCCACGACGGGAAGCACGGGGATAACTGCGGGAGCGCCCGCGGCAAGGGCTTCTGATACGCGGTGGAAGACGGACTCGGGGGTCAGCGCCCGGGCAGCATCGTGGACCAGCACAGCTTCCGTGCCATCCATCAGGGCAGCCATACCGGCGCGGACGGAGTCGGCGCGGGTGGCGCCGCCGTCCACCAGGGTAAGGAGGGGACCGCCGTCGGCCAGTTCCTCCCGGAAGTCTCGGCACAGGCGGCGCAGGCCCTCGTCTCCTGCGGGCAACACCACACACACCTGGCTTGCGACACCGGAGGCGACGATACCCCGCAAGGCGTGCATCAGGATTGGTTCGCCCCCGAGCGGCACAGCCGCTTTGGGGATGCCGTAGCCGAGCCGTTGCCCGGAACCGGCGGCCACCACGATGACTCCCGTGACCAGGGGCGTTGATTCACTCATGCGGACTAGCCTACGACGCCGTTGCGGCCTCGACATGCCCGGGCGCAGCCCGCTCGGGGCAAAAAGAAGCCCCGGCGGCACATCAGTGCTGCCGGGGCTAAATTCTTAGGAAGCCAAGACCTCGTCGAGAACGCTTGCTGCCTTCTCCTCGTCGGTCTTTTCAGCCAGCGCCAGTTCTGAAATCAGAATTTGGCGGGCCTTGGCCAGCATTCGCTTTTCGCCTGCGGAAAGGCCCCGGTCGTGATCCCGGCGCCACAGGTCGCGAACAACCTCTGCCACCTTGATGACGTCACCGGAAGCAAGCTTCTCCAGATTTGCCTTGTACCTGCGTGACCAGTTGGTGGGTTCCTCGGTGAACTCGGCGCGAAGCACATCAAACACGTGCTCCAGGCCTTCCTTGCCCACTACGTCCCGAACCCCAACAAGATCAACGTTTTCTGCTGGAACTTCAATGGTCAGATCACCCTGAGCCACCTTGAGCTTGAGATACATTTTCTCTTCGCCCTTGATGGTGCGCATCTTGATTTCTTCAATCTTCGCAGCACCGTGGTGAGGGTAAACTACTGTCTCGCCGACCTCAAATACCATGTGGACATTTCCCCTTTCCCGCAGACCAGTTTATCACGATTCAGGCATATGACCGGTCGGAGAAAGGGCTTCCAACCCCGAAAATACGCGGAAAAACGCCCCAATCCACCTCCTCCACCCCCTTGACGGATGAGGATATTAGTGCATCAGGTGAGCGTTCCCACAGCCGATGTGACGGCCTCGAATCCTCGTTTGACCCCGTTTGCGGATAGGCTATGGCTGAAAAAGACTTCAAATTTCTCGAGGAGTACGTGACGTGCGTTCCACTGCGATGAACCGGGCCCAGCGCGGCAAACTGGCACTGACGGCTGCTGCCATTGGCGTCAGCCTGCTGACTGCGGGCTGCGGTTACATCACGCCCCAGCAGACCAGCCACCAGTACTCCGCATCGGACGGCATCCGCGCAGACCTCGGCCCGCTGCAGCTGCGGAACTTCCTCATCGTCTCCGGCGGCGAAGACGAGCCCGGCCGCCTGATCGGCGCCGTCTACAACTCCTCTTCCAAGGACGTGAAGCTCACCGTCAACGGCGCCAAGGGCTCCCAGACGGAGGTTCCGGTGAAGGCGAACTCCTACACGCTCCTCAACGAAAACACTGACCAGGCCATCCTGAGCACCACCGGGGGCAAGGCGGGGTCGCTGGTGGACCTCAAGATCAGCGAGAACGGCACCAACGTCTCCAACACGGTCAAGGTTCCCGTCCTGGATGCCACCCTGAAGGAATACAAGGACTACGTGCCGTCCGCCAGCCCGTCGGCCACGCCGTCGTCGTCCGCCGGTTCCAGCGCCAGCGCAACGTCCGGTGCAACTCCAAGCGCCACGGCCACCGCAACCGCCGCCAGCCACTAGCCCGGGCCCCCCGAGCACGGCAGGACGGCAGGCACAGTAAAGGGAGGGCCACTCGGCCCTCCCTTTACTGTTACCTCGTGAGTGGCGCCGGACTTCCGGTGGCCGCCAGGCTGCCTAGGGTTCGAACTTGTAGCCGAGGCCGCGAACGGTGACCAGGAACCGGGGGGCGGAGGGATCGGGTTCGATCTTGCCGCGGAGCCGCTTCACATGGACATCGAGGGTCTTGGTGTCGCCAACGTAGTCCGAGCCCCAGACCCGGTCAATCAGCTGCCCACGGGTCAGGACCCGCCCCGAGTTGCGCAGGAGCATCTCCAGGAGCTCAAATTCCTTCAGCGGCAGCAGGACCTGCTCGCCGTCCACGCTGACCACGTGCCGTTCGATGTCCATCCGGACCGGGCCAGCCTGGACCGTCGCGGAAATCAGTTCCTCCGGTTCCCCCTGGCGCCGCAAGACCGCCCTGACGCGGGCCACCAGTTCGCGGGAGGAATAGGGTTTGGTGACGTAGTCGTCCGCACCGAGCTCCAGGCCCACCACTTTGTCGATCTCGGAGTCCTTGGCAGTCAGCATGATCACCGGAACGCTGGAACGCTGGCGGAGCTGGCGGCACACCTCGGTACCGGACAGGCCGGGCAGCTGCAGGTCCAGCAGGACAAGGTCGGCACCGTTGCGGTCAAACTCGGTGATCGCGTCGAGGCCGTTGTCCACCACCTCAACCTCGAACCCTTCCTTGCCCAGCAAATAGGACAAGGGGTCGCTGAATGACTCCTCGTCCTCCACAATCAAAATCCTGCTCAAGCGCTAGCTCCTCGTTCTGTTGCGCCGGCGGCGCGGGGTACTTGGGTGAGAGTCGGCCGGCCTGCTGCCTCACGCGCCGGCGCCAGTGCCGGTGCATCGGGGACCGGACGGTCGACGTCCTGCCCTTCCATCTCAGGAAGCCGCAGCGTGAAAGTTGACCCCTGGCCGGGCTGGGACCAGAGCGTTACCTCGCCGCCATGGTTTGATGCCACGTGCTTGACGATGCTCAGGCCCAGGCCGGTGCCGCCGGTCTGTCGTGAACGGGCGGCATCCACACGGTAGAAGCGTTCAAAAACGCGTTCCTGGTCCTCGGGCGTGAGCCCGTCCCCCTGGTCTGTCACCGAGATGGACACCAGGCCCTCCTTGGAACGCACGCCAATACCTACCCTGGTGTTGGCGGGCGAATAGCGGATGGCGTTGTCGATGAGGTTGCGCAGCGCCGTGACCAACAGGTCCTGGTCGCCGAAGACCTTACCCTCGGTGCGGCCGCCCACCACGATGCTGATGTTCTTGCTTTCGGCGGGCAGCTGGGACCGGTCCACGGCCTCGGCGATGACCGCGTTGATGTCCACGGGTCCGCCTTGCTGCGTCACGCTGGCACCCTGCAGCCGGGACAGTTCGATGATGTCCTGGACCAGCGCGGCGAGGCGGGCCGATTCCTTGTGCATCCGCTTGGCGAACCGGCGCACGGCTTCTTCGTCGTCCGCGGAAGATTCGAGCGCCTCAGCCAGCAGCGAGATCGCGCCAACGGGCGTCTTCAGCTCATGCGAGACGTTGGCGACGAAGTCGTTGCGGATCTCCTCCGTGCGGGTAATCTCGGTCCGGTCATCGGCCAGGAGCAGGATGTATTCCTCACCAAGCATGGCTGCCCGGACCTGCACGATGATGGTCCCCTGCCCCAGCGGGCCGCGCGGCAGCTCCAGCTGCTTCTCCAGGATGACGCCGTCCCGCCGGACGCCCGCCGTCATGTCCAGGAGTTCCTTGTGGACTACGGTGTGGCCGCGGACCAGGCCGTAGGCGTAGGCTGCCGGGCTGGCGCGGACAACGCCGTCGACGTCGTCAAGCACCACGAAGGCACGCCCGACGACGGCCAGCACCTCTGCCGCACCGTCCGGCAGCGCGGGTTCACCGGCATCAACCTCCAGCAGCTCGCGCTGCTTCTCGCTGACCCGGAACGCAAGCACGCCGAACGTGCCAAGCGCCAGGCCTACAAGGCCGGCGACCAGACCAATGAGCATAGGATCCACAGCTCCACTTTATGCTCTTGCCCAAGGCCCTCCGGCGCTTCGAAGCCCTTACCGCCAACGGTTCAACTAACGTTCACCTCCATGGGCATAATCGTTTACCGGGCGATGACAGAGTCAATGGTTAGAGCGCCCAATGGCGACACGATTCCTGCTGCCCTGGAGCGGCCGGCGGGAGTTCCAAGGAAAGGACGCCTACGTGCGTAAGGTTTTTCAGGAAGAGCTCACCCAGGTCGGTGACCAGCTGGTGGAGATCTCCCGGCTGGTCAGCGAAGCCATAGACAAGGCCACCACCTCATTCCAGGTCGCGGACGTGGATCTCGCCCAGGACGTCATAGCGGCGGACGCGCGCATCGACTTCCTGCAGAACAGCCTGGACGAGCGGGCCATCGACATCCTGGCGCTGCAAGGTCCGGTGGCCAGCGACCTGCGCATGATCGTGGGCTCGCTCCGGATGAGTGCGTCCCTGGAGCGGATGGGCGACCTGGCGCGCCACCTCGCCCAACTGGCCCGCCTCCGCTACCCGTCCATGGTGATTCCGGCGTCCATGACGGAAACCTTCAACCGCATGGCCGAGCTGGACCAGGAGATTGCCGACAAGCTGACGGTGCTGCTGGAGAGCCGTGACCTCGAGGTGGCCAGGGACATCCTGAAGGCGAACACGGCCATCAACGACCTGCACCTGAGCGTCTTCAAGGCCATCGCGTCGCCCGAATGGACCGAGTCGCCCGCGACCACCGTGGACGTGGCCCTCGCCAGCCGCTACTTCGAGCGGTTCGCTGACCACGGCGTCTCCGTCGCCCAGAAGGTCACCTACTTGGTTACCGGCGCGTGGCAGCCGAACGCCACCGAACACAGCTAACCCAGCGGATTACGACGGCGGGCTGGTCACCTSAGGTGACCAGCCCTTGAAGTCCTCGTCGAGGTCGTACACCAGCGGGATGCCGGTGGGAATGTTCAGCCCGGCGATAGCCTCATCGCTGATGCCGTCCAGGTGCTTTACCAGCGCGCGGAGCGAGTTGCCGTGGGCGGTGACCAGGACGGTCTTGCCGGCCTTGAGGTCTTCCTTGATGTCCGACTCCCAGTAGGGCAGCAGGCGCACCAGGACATCCTTGAGGCACTCGGTGCGCGGCAGGGCGTCGCCGAGGCCGGCATAGCGGGGGTCGTGGGCCTGGGAGAACTCGGAGTCGTCGTCCAGGGGCGGCGGCGGGGTGTCATAGGAACGGCGCCATTCCATGAACTGCTCTTCACCGTACTCGGCGAGGGTCTGCGCCTTGTCCTTGCCCTGCAGCGCACCGTAGTGGCGTTCGTTGAGCCGCCAGTCGCGCTTGACCGGGATCCAGCCACGGTCGGCCTTGTCCAGTGCGATGTTGGCGGTGTTGATGGCCCGCTTCAGCAGGGACGTGTAGAGCACGTCCGGGAGGATGTTGTTCTCCACCAGCAACTCGCCGCCCCGCGCTGCTTCCGCGCGGCCCTGGTCGTTCAGGTCAACGTCCACCCAGCCGGTGAACAGGTTCTTGGCGTTCCATTCGCTGTGGCCGTGGCGCAGCAGAATCAGCTTGTAAGTCATGATTTTCATCCTAGCCGAGCAGTGTTGCCGGCCGCCCAGCGTTACACGGCCGGGCAGGCTGTTGGACCGGTTTCCACCGCTGCGGCGATAGTGTGGGGCGGTGGTTCAAAAGGCTGAACGGGTGAATTCCCCGCAACTCTCCGGCAGGACATCCGCCGCCCGGCAGGGCCGCCCGGTAGGCAACGTCACCCGGGGAACCACCAACCCCAACCGGATGCGGCGGGTGGACCGCTGGCTGACGGGGCCGCAGGCATGGCGGCTGCGGGCCGCGGCCGACCCCCTCGTTGTGGACCTGGGCTACGGCGCCACCCCGGCCACCGCCGTCGAACTCTTTGACCGGCTCGCCGCCGTCCGGCCGGACGTGCGCGTCTGCGGCATCGAAATCGAACCGGAGCGCGTGCGGGCGGCGATGCCGCTCCAGCGTCCGGGACTGACCTTCCACGTGGGTGGTTTCGAGCTTCCCGTGCCCGGCCGTCCGGTCCTGGTCCGGGCCTTCAACGTCCTGCGGCAGTACGAGGAAGCCGACGTGCCGGGAATCTGGCGGTTGGTGCAGGACCGGTTGGCGCCGGGCGGCTTGTTCATCGACGGCACGTGCGACGAAGTCGGCCGCCGGGTGGCGTGGGTTGCGCTGGACCGGGAGCGCCCTCTGTCCTTGAGCATTTCAGTCCGTTTCGGCAGTTTCGACCTGCCCTCGGAGGTGGCCGAACGCCTGCCCAAGGTTCTCATCCACCGCAACGTCCCGGGTGAACCGGTCCACGACTTCGTGCGGGCGATGGACCGGGCCTGGCTGGAATGCGCGCCCCTTGCCTCGTACGGCAACAGGCAGCGCTGGGTGGGCATGTGCCGGAGCCTGCGCGACGCCGGCTGGCCGGTCCAGGACGGCCCGGCCAGGTGGCGGCTCGGTGAATTAACGGTGGGCTGGGACGCAGTATCACCGCTGAGTTGAGCCCAACGGTTTGGCTGGGCCCACGCCGGCAGGGTTCCCTGGGCGAGCTTGCGAGCCTAGGGTGCCGCTGGGCCCACGCCGGCAGGGTTCCCTGGGCGAGCTTGCGAGCCTAGGGTGCCGCTGGGCCCACGCCGGCAGGGTTCCCTGGGCGAGCTTGCGAGCCTAGGGTGCCGGTGGGGATTACCAGGGGCCGTAGGGCCCCGCGCTACGGTTGCCGCCCCGGCCGGCGTCCTTCACGGCGGGACGGACATCGGCTAGGTAGACGGAGGCGGCCACGACAGCAGCCAGTCCAAAGAGGCCGAGGGTGCTGATGATGCCGCCGCCGGCGCCGAACAGCGAAATGACGCCGACCAGCGTCGCGCCGCCGGTCAGGGCAAGCCAGAACGCCTTGGTCCGCTTGCCGGTCGCTTCGAACGCGTTGGCCCGGTGCCTGGCGCAGTCCACCAGCGCCCACAATTCCAGTCCCAGGGCCACCAGGCCAAGGATAAAGAACACTGCCTGCTCTACAGGCCGAATAATCAGTTCACCGTCCACGAACCCAGCCTAGCCGCCCACTGTGTCCAGCGCCTGCTTCAGGTCCGCCCAGAGGTCCTCCACGCTTTCGATTCCCACACTGAGGCGTACGAGGTTTTCCGGCACGCTGGCAGGTTCGGCCGTATGCCTGCGCCGGCGTTCGATGAGGGATTCAACGCCGCCCAGCGAAGTGGCCGGGAGCCACAATCCGAGGGCCTGCACCACTTTGTCCGCAGCATCTGCGCCGCTCCGGCCCGCAGCTGGTGCCACCTGCACGCAGATGATGGAGCCGAAGCCTTTCATCTGGGCCTTGGCCCTCGCATGGCCGGGGTCCGAGGGGAGGCCCGGGAAGCGGATGGATTCAATGGCAGGGTGCGACGCAAGGCGCTCCGCCAGGAGCATCGCGGAGTTCTGGGACCGCTCCACGCGCAGCGCAAGGGTCCGCAGGCCGCGCAGCGCCAGCCATGCTTCGAAGGGACCGGCGATGGCGCCGTGGATGATGCGGTGGTGGAGCAGGGCGGACCGGATGTCCGGGTTGGAGGTGACAAGCGCTCCCAGGACAACGTCGGAGTGCCCGGCGAGGTATTTGGTCACCGAGTGGAGCACGACGTCGGACCCGAGCTGGAGGGGCTGCTGCACCAAGGGGGTGGAAAAGGTGTTGTCAGTGACGACGATGGCCCCGGCGGCGTGCGCGGCGTCCGCGACGGCCACCATGTCCGCGACCCCCAGCATCGGGTTGGTGGGGCTTTCCAGCCACAGCATGGCCGCAGCCCGCGCCGAGGGACCGGTGGGGGCCAGTGCGGCTTTGACCGCATCGGTATCGGCGATGTCCACGGTGCGGAGCTCAATAAAGCCCTTTTGGGCGAGCTCCGAGGCCATGACCAGGGAGCCCGAGTAGCTGTGGTTCGGCATCACCAGCACTCCCCCGGCCGGGATCAGGGACAAGGCCGAGCTGACGGCCGCCAGGCCTGAGGCGTACAGCAGGCCCGGCAGTGCGGAGCCCTCCAGCTGCCCCAGCGCCTCTTCGAACGGATCCCACGTAGGGTTCGAATAACGGCCGTAGCCCCGGTCCCCGTCGCCAAGCGGACCGGTGCCGAAGTAGGTGGAGGACAGGGTGATGGGCGGGTTGACGGGTTGGTCCCTTTCCCGCGGCGGACGTCCAGCCGCGACCACCACGGTCTCAGGGGAAAGGGACGCGGCCTGTTGCTCCGAAAGACTCATGACCAAAAGCGTACTGTCCTGCCCGGATCCGTCCGAAAGGGCTGCCGCTGTGTGGACGCCCGGCGTTCATCCGGCGTCCACAAGCGTGCAGCCGTGGGTCAGGAAATGTCGGCCCGGCTCGGTAGGCTTGGGAGGTGAGCAAACAAAGGGCCGGCGTATTCATCGCATTCGAAGGTGGCGATGGCGCCGGCAAGTCGACGCAGGCAGGCCGGCTTGCGGCTGAACTGGAAACCCGGGGGTACACCGTGCGCCGCACCCGTGAACCCGGGGGCACGCCCGTCGGCGAAAAGCTGCGTTCGCTGGTCCTGGACCATGGCAATGGGGAGATCGACGCCCATACCGAGGCCCTTATTTTTGCGGCGTCCCGCGCCGCCCACGCCTCCCAGGTCATCCGGCCGGCACTCGGTCGCGGCGAGATCGTGCTGACAGACCGCTACATCGACTCTTCAGTGGCCTACCAGGGAGCGGGCCGCGGCCTCGGCCAGGACGCGGTCAAGTCCCTCAACGACTGGGCCACCTCGGGCCTGCAGCCGCACCTTACGGTCCTCCTGGACGTTGATCCCCGGCTTGGCCGCAGCCGCCGTACTGCCGGCGAGGCGGCCGAGGACCGCCTCGAGTCCGAAGCTGATGACTTCCACGCCCGGATTCGTAAGGCTTTCCTAGACCTCGCTGCCAGCCGACCCGGGTCTTACCTGGTCCTGCCTGCAGACCTGCCCGTGGACGAACTCACGGCCCGAATCCTGGCCCGGGTTGACGTATTGTTGGCTGCTCCGGTTCCTTCCTTTACCGTGCCCGCCGGGCACGGAACGGACGGTGCTGGTTCATGACGGTGTGGGATGACCTCTCGGGCCAGGCCGCCGTCGTCGAACAGCTGCGCCAGGCCGCAAGCGGCGAAGCCCTGACGCACGCTTGGCTGTTCACCGGGCCGCCGGGCTCCGGGCGCTCCAATGCTGCCAAGGCCTTCGCGGCCGCGCTGAACTGCGACCAGGAGGACGTGGGACTCAGGGGCTGCGGCCAGTGCCAGGCATGCCGCACAATCCTCGGCGAAACCCACTCGGACGTCACTTTCGTCCGCACGGAAAAGGTCACCATCACCATCGATGAGGCCCGCGAACTGGTGGCGACGGCCGGGAACCGGCCGTCCTCGGGGCGCTGGCGGATCATTGTGGTGGAGGACGCCGACCGGATGGCTGAGCGGACCACCAACGTGCTGCTGAAGGCCATCGAGGAACCCACGCCGCGGACCGTGTGGATGCTCTGCGCACCTTCCCCGGCCGACGTCCTGGTGACCATCCGGTCCCGATGCCGCAGCGTTGCCTTGCGCTTGCCGCCGGCCTCCGAAGTTGCGGCCCTGCTGGTCAGGCGGGACGGCGTTGATCCTGACCTCGCCGAACGCGCCGCGCGGGCGGCACAAAGCCACGTGGGCATCGCCCGCCGGCTGGCCCGCGACCCCGGCGCCAGGGAACGCCGGCTGGAAACGGTGCGGTTCCCGCTCGGGCTGCGGGGCGTAACCGCCGCAGCGATGATGGCGGACAAGCTGGTGAAGATCGCCACCGCAGAGGCCACCAGCTCCAACGAGGAGCGCGACGCCGCGGAAAAGACCGCGCTCCTGGCAACGCTGGGCGCACCGGAGTCCGGCACGCTCCCCCCGGCTATGCGCAGCCAGGTGAGACAGCTTGAGGAGGATCAGAAACGGCGGGCCAAGCGGTCCATCACGGACTCATTGGACCGGACCCTCACCGATCTGTTGTCCTTCTACCGGGACGTGCTGATCATCCAGCTGGGGAACGCCGTGGAGCTGGTCAACGTTGAGCTGAGGAGTGAGCTGGAGGAGTTCGCCGCCCGCAGCACTCCGGAAGGCACGCTTGCCCGGATGGATGCCATCAACAAAGCCCGCGAACGCATCACTACGACCAATGTTGCCCCGCTGCTGACCCTCGAGTCCATGGCGGCCAGCCTGATCCAGCCCTCCAAGGAGACCCGATGACTGCCCGCCCCCTGCCCGCACGCCACAGGTCCCTGATGTCTGCCGTCCGCGCCGCGGGCGCCATGGCCCTGATCATGGCACTGGCCTCGTGCAGCCTGCTCAACGGCGGGGACAAGAACCCGCCGGAAGCGGCCACCGCCAAGGCCGACCCGTCGATCGTGGCGTCCGCTCCTGCCGGGCTGGAGAAGTTCTATTCGCAGGAAGTCGTGTGGCAGCCCTGCGAAGGCGAATTCCAGTGCGCCAAGGTGACCGTCCCCCTTGACTACGCCAACCCGGCCGGCGACACCATTCAGATCGCGGCCCTGCGGGCTCCCAGCACTGGCAAGAAAACGGGCAGCCTCCTGGTCAATCCCGGCGGCCCGGGCGCTTCCGGGTACGACTTCGTGAAGGACGCGGCCGCCACACACTTCTCGGCGGCTGTCCGCAATGCATACGATCTCGTGGGCTTCGATCCCCGCGGCGTCAAGCGTTCGGCTCCCGTCACCTGCATGACGGACGCCGAACGTGACGCGGCACGTGCCAAGACCTACGCTCTCGAAACCGACACCGGACTCGAGGCGGCCCTGGCGGACAACAAGGCAATTGCCGCCCAGTGCGCGGCGCAGACAGGCCCGGTCCTGGCGCACATCGACACAGTCAGCGCTGCCAAGGACCTGGACGTGCTGCGCGCTGTGGTCAATGACACCAAGCTGAATTACCTCGGATATTCGTACGGGACTTTCCTGGGCTCCACTTACGCCTCACTGTTCCCGGACAACGTAGGCCGGATGGTCCTCGACGGTGCACTCGACCCGTCCATCAGCAACGAGGACCTGACCAGCGGCCAGGCCCGCGCGTTCGAGAAAGCCATCCACACGTATGTTGCCAGCTGCCAGCGGCAGGGCAAGTGCCCGTTGACCGGTGACGTCGACTCCGGCGTGCAGCAGATCCGGGACCTCATCAACGCCGTCCAACAAACACCCCGGACGGCCAAGGACGGCCGCCTGGTCAACGCAACGACGTTCGTCAGCGGCTTGATTACCCCGCTCTATAACGACCAGAGCTGGCCTGCCCTTACACAGGCGTTGGAAGCTGCCATGAGCGGTGACGTGAGCCTGGTGCTTCGCCTTGCCGACATCAGCGCTGACCGTTCGACCGACGGCTCGTACACCTCCAATTCAACGTTCGCCTTCAACGCGGTCAACTGCCTGGACTACCCCATGGTTTCCGACACCGCCGGAATGCGGGCCGAGGAGAAGCGCCTGGAACAGGATTCCCCCACCTTTGGCTACTTCTTTGCTTACGGCGGGACCAGTTGCGCGGACTGGCCGTACAAGAACCTCCGGACGCCGCAGCCGGTGGAATACAAGGGGGATTCCCCGATTGTCGTCATTGGCACCACCGGCGACCCCGCCACCCCGGTGGACTGGGCTGCGTCTTTGCGCAAACAGCTGGGGAACGCCTCGCTCCTCACATGGAAGGGCGAGGGGCACACCGCGTACGGCCGGGCCAACAGCTGCCTTGAAGATGCGGTGGACAACTACCTGGTGGGCGGCAAGCTTCCGGCCGATAACACCGTGTGCTGAACCCCTCACCGGCTTCCGGCTGTCCCATTTTGACCGAGGCGCGGAGACTCTATTACAGTTGACTCTTGCATGAAGCGCCCGGTTCGACCGGGGAATTCGTGCGGTGCTTCCTTAGCTCAGTCGGTAGAGCGTTTCACTCGTAATGAAAAGGTCATCAGTTCGATTCTGATAGGAAGCTCGGGATAAACCCCGGACAGCCCCTAGTTCTAGGGGTTTCCGGGGTTTTTCGCTGGTTAACGGGTGGCTGCCCCGCGCGCAGGGCACCCTTTGGCTTGTCAAGTGAACGTTCAGGGTGGGTACGAATATCTGAGTCATTGGCGGCCTGTGTGCGGTGATCGCGACACGGCTACCCGCATCGAGCAGGCGATGCTATCCAGGCTCCGCGTACGAGGGAATCAGCACTGCTCGAACTGCCAACGGCGAGCAGACCATTTCATGCTCTTCAACCGCCCGGAGATCATCGGGGACGTCATCCTTGAACATCCGACCAAATTAGGAACTGGGCTTGCCAACACATTACTAAGCATGCTTATGATGGGTGTAGTCGGATGGGGATCCGGTGCGAGGGGAATCGAAGGGGTGCGCTCAGCGAACGGGGCGCACCCTTTTCGCGTCGTCCCGGGGTTGCTCCCGCGAATCCCGGCCCAAGCGCCCTAGGCTGTCGGCATGCACCCCTTAGCGGCGATCGGCCTGGTATTCCTTGCTGGGTTGGCCTGGATGGTCACCATCCTGACGCTGCTGATTGCCCTGGCCAAGGCACGGCACCTGCGCCCAACCGATGGTGGTCCCACCAACCAGGAGAACGTGGAGCTGCACAAATCCGAGGACACCCCGGAGCTGCTCAGCGCACGGCTGGGGTCAGCCCTGCGACCCAGCCCAAACGCCAGGCACCTGATCCGGAGTTGATGCTGATGTACCGGCAGGGTGTCCCGGCGCGAAGATTGCCGCCGGTGCGAGCTGGCCGGGTCCGCCGTGGGGTACCACCAGGCCCTGGCTGTGAAGCACGACCCCGAGCCGCGGGCCATGACTGGCCCCGGCACAACAAGACCGACGACCAGGCCGAACGAACCCTGGGCGTCTGGCTGCACATCCAGCGCAGTGACCACCGGTCCGGGAACCCGGTGTACTCCTCCACGGACAACCCGATCCGGAGCAGACCCCGCTCCTCGAGCAGGTCGTAGACAAGATTCCAGGCGAGATCCATCAGTTCGTCGATCGCCGCCTCCACCGTTGGAGCTGTCACAGCTTCATGGTGCTCCCAGGCCCCGACAGTTTACGGACGACGGAGGAATCCTGACGAAGCCTGCCTTTCGTCGTCGACGGGGAGAAGCTCATTCGCTCAAAAGTTTTGGGGTGCCTGCTGCAACATCCGGTGCCCTTGGGATTCAAAGGCTTCATCGCCTAGGGTATGGGCCCAGACAGCCGTCCCCACGGCTTCGCGCAGCAGGTTCATCCGTCAGGCACTCTGGGATCGGGGGTCTTCGCCGTACCCGTGCAGAAAGGCTGCCTCCAGGCCCGGAGCCTGCTGCCACTGCTGGACCGTCAGCCTGCAGAAATCTGTGGCGGCGGGACGAAAGTCGAAGCGGCCGAAGTCAATTGCTTTTACCGCGCCGTGGTCGCTAAGCCAGTTCCTGGGCTGCCAGTCCCCATGTGTGGGAACCACGTCTATTCGTTGCGGCCGGTACTCGGCCAGCCGGCAGCGGACTTCGTGTTCCACATCCGGTTCAATGCGATGCTGCTTGTCCAGCCATGTGATGGATTTTGCTGTTTCGCGGAACTCGTAGTCTTCGTCGACTCTTCGTTCCTGGGCGTGCAGTGCCTTGAGTATCTCACCTGCCTGGAAGTGAACGTCTTCGGCGAATTCGCCGTCGGTGTTCTCCAGGAGCTCACCGTCCAGATATTCAAGAACCAGAAGGTTTAGCTCCCGACTGGAGTACAGCATCCGCCCTGCCCGCGCCCGTTCGACGAGGGGACGGGTGTAGGACGTGTGCGCGCTGGTCTCCCGCCCTATGTGGTGATTCGCGGGGCCCGCGGATTTCACGATCACCATAGTGCCGTCTGCCTGAACCTGCAGGACCTGCGTGTCCAGCTGCCCCCAAGACAGGTCAGCAATAAGCTTTGGCCTGAGCAGCCAAGCGCTCACCACGTCAGCCTGCAGGGGCGATAGCCGTCCACCATCCCATCGCAGCATGCGCCGGAGCCTACCAGCGTTCTGTCTGGTCAGGCTGTCAAGGGCCGGGGATAGACTGGGGCAGGTTAGGACGGATTGGGGGATCCAGAGCGGCTTAGGCCGCTGTTCCGCTGGTCGGTCGCAGCCAGCAAACCAAGGATGACCATGACCTTCTTTCAGGGCTTTCCTGCACCGGACTTCCCCACGCGGCCCAGAACTCCGAAGCCTGTCCGCCCGGAATGGTCTGGTGCTCGCGCCGACGAACTGCCGGCCGTCGTCCACCTTGGCCAGTTCCTGTACCGGAGTCCCACCCGCATCCTCGCCGTTAGGAGCGCGCATGTTTACTCCACTGGCTGCCTCATTGACGTCTCCTGGTTACTACGACGCGGTGATGAGACGGATCAGGAATGGGCCATGCTCCACGCAACCTTCTTCGGTTCGAGGCACGTCCCGATTGGTGCGAGTAAAGGCACGGAGCTCCTCTTCGGCGTCCAGTTCCCTGACGGATCGAAGGCCAGCACTGGCAGCATCCCATCACCATACAAGCCCGACGACCCGACCTACCGCCCTGACCCACCAGTCCTCTACCTTCAGAACCAAGGAGGAGGCGGTGGAGGCGACGATCTGGGAGGGTCCGGAACTTTGTGGCTGTGGCCGCTGCCACCGGCCCGTGACCTGCGGCTGGTAGCCCAATGGACCGACATGGGCATGCCCGAGTCGTCCATCACGTTGGACGGCACCCGCCTCCGTGACGCCGCCGCCAATGCCCAGAAGTACTGGCCGGAGGACACCCAGGGATGATGGCACTCGACAACCTTGTCCTGACACTGATCTTCGCGGCGGTCTTCTTTTATGTCCTCTACGGTGTGATCCGCGCTGCCGTCCGTGACGGCATACTCCAAGCCGACGAGCGACGGCAGGCCAACGAGTCCGCCGGCGGCAGCGGGCAACGATGAGCGCCCGGGCATGGCTTGACTGCAGTGGCCGGGACCGCGGTCCTTGTCTATGTGCTGCCCCACTCCCTGGCGGCATTTGGCTTGGCGCCCAATGGCACTGAGACGCTGCTGCTCGTCGCCCTGCTGTGGGTCTGCGCTTGGGCCCGTGGTCTCTGGGCGCCGGCTAGGACGCAGAGGTGAAGCCCACGCCTTCACCGGAGCAGGCTGCCGCTCTGTTCAGCGGAAGCCTGATCTTCGTCGAGGATCTTTCCGGTATAGCGGCAAAGTGGTTGGTGGACGGAGTGGACTCGGAGTCTTTGCGGCTCTTAGCCGGTGCCGACCACGACGACCTGGACGACATCCGGTCATGGTGGGCTCAGGCGCTGCTGGATCTTGAGGTTCCGGCAGCATCTGTTGTGGAGCGGTGGCACTACGTGTGGAGCTACGAGCTAGCGGCCTGGCAAACGGGGTTTCGCACTTCCCGGGAAGTCCTCTTCGAGGTAATCGAGTATGTGCGGGCTGACGACTACTCCGCCTAGGACGTCGCACCGGAGGCTACCTCTTTGTGGATGCTCTGGGACGAATTGACGAATTACGGTGAACCCAAGAGGCCGGAAAAGGAAATCTGGTCCGATGTAGACACATACCTGCGAAGCTGCCTTTAGCCTCTGCCTTTGTCTCGCGGGTCGGTGGGGAACCGTTCCGGGTGCTTTGGGTCCCTGCCCCGTTCCCGCCAGTACTCGTCGCGCTGCCAGAGCGAGAACCGGATCACGGCCGTTCCATAGACGATGACAAAGACAACCTCGACAGGCATCATGGCAAATCGCCATGCGTCTGGAACGTTCGGAATGAGGTTCCACACAGCGAAGAGGAGCAAGAATGGCATCGACCAGTACGTGATTCGGGTGATCATGCGGCGCGCCTCGTCCACGGAAGCCGCAGACTTCCCGTCTTGGGGATCCGACGATGCTGGCATGGATGAACTGAACCACCGGCTCGGTGCCCGGGCAAGGTGCTTGACCGATTCTTGCGGCCGGAGACTACGGGGATGCCGGTTCGACGGCGTCCTGGATCTTCTGGAGCGTGTCAGGGCTGGCTGCGATTTCGATGGTTCCGCCGTCGGATTCCATGGTGATGACCTGGAAGCCGTACGGCACTGTCTGCTTGTTGTCGTGGCGGTCCGCCTTCCGCGGAGGCGACTCGGTGACAGAAAGCCCGGTGAGAGCCCGGCTCCGTCCGCTGGGGACCAGGTCTTCGTAGACGGCCGGCTGAAAATCGATCCTGCCGAGCGTCGGCGTAGCTACGCCCATCTGCCAGACGCCGCTCAAGGAACCCGGCAAAGAGTTCGGGTACCGCAGGAACATCAGCGACTGTCCCCGCTCATCCAGCCTTCCCTTGGTCTTCCGGAGACGCTTCTGCCCGAAGTAGGCGCTGCCCCCAAAGAACAGCATGAGAAACACAGAATTGATGACAGCGGTGTCCAGTCTTTGCCCGAGGAGCACATCAACACCCACGGCTACGATGCCACCGGCCAGCGCCGCACCACGGACACCAGGCCCGGATGTTCAGCGGCCCACTCCCTCATGCCCAGAGTCTAGGGGCGGACTCTCCCCTCCGCTATGCCTCTTCCCCGTCCGGGATCCCGTCTACGTGGTCGCCGGCCGCAATCCGTTCGGCGGTGCGCCGGTACGCCTCGGCAATGTAGTCCTCGGCGACCTGTTCCATCGTCAGGAAACGGTGCGGGGTGGGTTCATCAGTCATCGAGCCATCCTGTGTGGGGCTGCCTCTGCGCAGTCGTAGACTCGGTCCATGAGAACGGGTTGGGGGATCCTGGGACCGCTGCTGCTTGCTGCAACGCTGACCACTGCTGGCTGCAGTGTGGTCTGTCCAGCCGTCGGCTACGCCAGCATCATCACTGTCAAGGTCGAAAGTAACGCGGCCGCCGTCGACGAAATGCAGTTGTGCAGCGACCAGGGATGTTCCCAACGACAACCCGACTATGGGCCGGCAGTGCCCGTGAAATCAGTCCGGCCAGGCGTTCCCGTTTCCGCCACACCAACCCCTATCATTCCGGTCACGGCACCGACTGCCTTTCTTGGCACGAGGACCACCGTAGACACTTGGGCTTTCAGCGTCTCCCAGAGCGGGCTGCCAACGCACGTGACGGTCCGGGCTCTGGCCGCCGACCGGACCGTTCTGGCCGAACAGCAAAACGACATCTCCTGGACCAGTGTCAGCGGGTCCGAGCAGTGCGGCGCACCAGTCACCACTCCCCCGATCACCCTCAAGGTTCCGTAGCGTTCTCCCTCAGATCTGAAAGGTTTGATCAACGTCATTGCCGCACGCCATCGCCCGCAATACCGTCAATGCAGGGGGGTGTATCGCAAGAACCATCGGGGTGACGATTGAGCGGACTGGATGACTTGATGGCAGAGTCCGCCGACCGGTGGGTGAGGGCGGAACGGCGCGCCGACGGCGTCGCGGACAAGGGCCTCGGCAAAGCACTCAAGGCGTACTTCACGGTGTACCTTCCAATCGGGGTGGTGCTGCTTTTCGCCATAGGGGCGGGTCTGGCGATAGTGCTATTCCGGGATGATTGGGCCAGCCCAGCGTCCTATCTCAGTTCGGGTTTAGGTTTGGCCGCACTGGGAGTGCTGGTTGGCGGGCTTGCCTACAACTGGAAGGTTCTTGGGACCGCCGTAGATATGAGCAAGATAGAGGTGACAGGCCCGCTCAACGACGCGGAGAAGAAAGCCGTGAGGCGCGAAATACTGGGCACCGTAACCACCGACCCCACCCATCTTCGAGTGAAGCGGGCAGCTGCCGTCCAGCTCCGAAAGGCCCTGGCTACCCAACTGCTCATCGCCCCTGTGATGGTCTGTGTGCTGTTGCAGCAGGTTTCTAATCCTCGCAACCCCTTCTGGTGGCTCGCTGCAGCCTTCGGAGCCCTCTACCTGTTCGGTATGGCCTTCCTTGCTCGTGACTTCCGAAGGGCCGGGCAGTTCCTCGGCAAGACCAAGTGAGCCGTCGTCACCTCCGGTCCTCTGACGAGTCCTAGTGGTCGAGGGCTTTCCGGTCCACGGACTTCAGCGCGGCGAGCCGTGCCTCCACTTCGGTCTGCTCTCCGAGGTCGTCGAGGGAGGCGAACTGTGCGTCCAGGGATGATGCGGCGAGTTCCTGCTGGCCGCGGACCGTGGCTTCCTGCCGGCGGATGTTCTCCTCGTAGCGGCCGATAGCCGAGGTCGGGTCCCCGGTATCCAGGGCTTTGAGGGCGTCGTGGACCTGCGACTGGGCGGCGGCAACCCTGGCACGGGTGACGAGCTGGTTGCGCTTGGCGGTCAGCTCACCGAGCTTGCCGCGCATCTGGTCCAGCCCCTGTTTGAGTTTGTCGACGACCTCGTTTTGCGCGGCCAGGGCAGGCGCCTGCGCCTTGGCCGTCGATTCGGCGGACATCTGCCGCTGCAGGGCAAGCCTGGCGAGGGCGTCGAACTTGTCGGCGTCCACACCGTTCCCGGCGGCCCGGAATTCGTCCGCCTTGCGGGACGCGGCGACCGCCTTCCGGCCCCAGGTGCTGGCGTCCTCCACGGCCCGGTTGTGGTCGTCCTCTGCCATCCGGAGGTTGCCGATGGTCTGGGCGACAGCTGCCTCGGCTTCACGGATGTTCTCCGAGTAGTCCCGGACCATCTGGTCCAGCATCTTCTGCGGGTCTTCCGCGGAGTCCAGGAGGGCATTCAGGTTGGCCTTCGCGAGCTGGGCGACGCGGGCGAAAATACTCTGCTTCACAATGTCTTTCTATCGGTAGTGGACGTCGGATTCAATGTGTGCCGCACCGGCGAAAGCAGCTCGCTCCCCTGCGCGTCGTTCTGCTTTGCCGACGATTGCCCGGGTCTTGCGCCGATTAGTGGCCAAAAATGCGTGCAGGCGCTCCGCTGCGGTTGCGGGTTCACGGAATGTCAAGGAAACCGGGATATCATCCCGTCATGACCCCCTTCGTTCCGGCTGCTGTTCCGTGCGCCGTCGCACAGCCGGTAGTGCCTTTCCCCACCTCGACCAGCACTCCCAGGCTCAGGGTCAACAGGTATCAGTCGTGGGACGGCCTGAAGTGCTTGCGGGGGAACTAGCGTTGGAACCACAGGGCGCACGCCACATGAGCCAGGACGGTAAAGGGCCGGGCCGCAGAGCAGTCCTGCTGGCGGCAGTGCTCACGCTCTCTGCCGCCGTGCCTGACCTTCAGCCCGACCGTAAGCGGTTGGCTGACGCTGGCGGTCCCGCCACGGAACCATCAGACGTTCCCGCACACGCTCCCGCCCGGATCCTCGATGTGAATCCCGACGATTCGTCCCCGCTTCCCGTTTCGATGCCGTCCGTGCCCTCACGCGCGGAGATTGTTGCCGCCTATGGAAAGCATCAGGCCCGCTACTGGGGCCTTGAGGCCCCGGGCGTCCTGACAAGGCTTCCACCTGCCTCCCAGGGCATCTCCCTGACCTTCGACTTTTGCGGTGGACCCGGCGGCAGCGGCTACGACCAGGCGTTGCTCGACACCCTGCGCCAGCGGCACATTCCGGCCACGCTCTTCCTGAACTCGCGGTGGATCACCGCCAACCCGTCGACGGCGCGGCAATTGGCAGCGGACCCGCTGTTCGAACTGGCCAACCACGGAACCTCGCACAGGCCGCTGTCCACCACCGGAAACAACGCCTATGGGATTCCCGGCACCAGGAACGCCGGCGAAGTCTATGACGAGGTCATGCCCAACGATCTGTCGCTGACGGGTATCACCGGCGTCCGCCCCCGCTACTTTCGCCCCGGCACCGCCTACATGGACGACGTCGCCGCAGACATCCTCCACGCCTTGGGTGTCAGGCCTGCGGGCTTCAGCATCAACGGCGACGGCGGCGCAACCTATCCGGCCGCCGTCGTCGCCAAGGAGTTCGGCAAGGCAAAGCCAGGTGATGTGGTGATCTGCCATGGCAACCACCCGAACGGCGGAACAGCTGAAGGCGTGGCCCGGGCCCTCGACAAACTGCTCGCAGCAGGAATGTCCTTCACCCATCTGCCCTGAGCACCGTACGCAACCGCCGGCCGCCTCCTGCGCTTCGCCAGGAATGACGACGGCGTGCCACGCCTAGTCCGGCCTGCCCACCACCACCTGCGCCGGGCTGTGCGTGAGGTAACCATTCGCCCACGAGAACAAGGCCCGGACTTTCTGCTGGAATCCGGGCAACAGGGCGAGGTGGACAGCGAGCCAGGACACGAACGCCAGCGGCCCCTGCAGTTGCAGCCGCCGGCGCCCCAGCTCCGCCACCGCAGCGCCCCGGCCCACCATGGCCATATATCCCTTGTCCCAGTAGCGGAAGGGCTCCCGCGTGCCGCCGGTCAGGTCCGCGTGGATGTTGCGCGCCGCCCATTTGCCCGATTGCTGGGCCACCGACCCGAGCTGCGGCAATTTGTGGCCACCGGCATCGGTGATGTTCGCGGAGTCACCCAGCACGTAGACTCCCTCGAAGCCAGAAACCGTCAGGTCGGGTTGGACATCCACACGTCCGCCCCGGCCCTGGTTCAGCCCGGACTCCGCAATGATCCGGCCGGCCTGGAGTCCACCTGCCCACACCACGATCCGGGCAGGAATGACGGTCCCGTCCTTGAGGGTCACACCGTCAGGCCTTACGTCGCCCACGGCCTGGCCCATGTGTAACTGGACTCCCAGCTTGGTCAGGCGGTCCCGCGCGTAGGCCTGGGATTTTTCCGAGAAGGCGGCCAGCACGTTGGGAACCATATCCATCAAATGCACGTGGCAGCGTGCGGCCAGCCCCGGCGAAAAGTACTTCGGCACCAGGTATTTGACGTTCTCGGCCAACGCTCCTGCGGTCTCCACGCCCGTGGGTCCACCGCCCACCACGATGACGTCGGCCCCGGCCGCGGGCTCACGGTCGGCCTCGTCCAGCATTGCGGTGATAGCGGCGCTGAGGCGGGTGGCATCGGCTACCGAGTACAGCGGGTAGGCGTGTTCTTCGGCGCCCGGCGTGTTGAAGAAATTCGGCACCGCACCGGTGGCAATCACCAGGGCCCGGGCCCGGTAGCTGGAGCCATCCCGGGTTGTGACAGTGCGGTTGGCAGCATCGATGGCCGTCACCTCCGCCGTGAGGACCCGCACGCTGTTGATGCGCCGGAACTCGGAGCGGAGCGGCCGGGTGACCGCCGAGACGCCAATCTGGGAAGCTGCCACCTGGTAGAGCAGCGGCTGGAACTGTTGATAATTGTTCGTATCGAGCAGCAACACCCGGATACCCTTGCGGCCCAACTCCTCGGCGGCCGTTTTTCCGGCGAAACCGCCGCCAACCACAATCACCTGGTAAGAATCGTCCATTCGAGCAACATACCCCTCCCCGGTCACGAGTAACAGGGACTCCGGGCACCGGCCGGTCCGGACGGACGCCGATGCCGCCCTGTACCGGAGCTCCGCACCCAGGACAGGCAACGTCCGGCACCTAAGATGGCGGCATGGAAGACGAAGCCCTGGCGGACATTGCGGACAGGCTCTATGCCGGGGACCTCGACGGCTTCGTCGCAGCCCGGGCTGCTGCCGCCAAGGACGCGGCGGGACAAGACAAGGAGCTGGCAGCGGCCGTCCGCGCCCTGCCGAAACCGTCGGTGGCCGCCTGGGCGGTGAACATGCTGGCCCGGCAACGGCCTGACGTCCTGGCTGGCTTGTCCGCCCTGGGGGAAAGGATGCGCTCCGCGCAGGAATCGCTGGATGCCGCTGCCCTCCGTGCGCTGGCCCGTGAGCGCCGCACCCTGCTGGCTGCCGCCGTCGACACCGCCCGGACCGTCGCAGCGGAGCAGGGCCGCCCCATCAGCGGCCCAATGGCCTCGGACGTTGAGGAGACCCTGCGGGCGCTGACGGCGGATGAGGGAGCAGCCGCGGCCGTTGCGAGCGGCCGCCTGCTGAAGGTCCTCGCCGCCGACGGCGTCAACCAAGTGGACCTGGGCGGCGCGGTGGCCCTCCCCGGAACGCTCCCTGCTGTGTCATCCTCCCCCAGGTCAACGCCTCCCCCGGCTGCGCTGGACACAACGGCCGCAAGGACGCGAACGACGCCGCAACGCGCCTCCCAGCCCAGGGCGGCCAAGCCCCGCCTTGAGGCCGTGCGCCAGACTCCGCGGCCGGCCTCGCCGCCGGCTCTGGAACGCGCCAAGGCCGCCCACGCCGAGGCCCAGGCCGCGGAGGAAGAAGCCTCGCGACGTTCCGCGGACCTGCTGGCCGACGCAGAGGAGGCGCGAACCGAGATTGCGGAACTGCAGCAGGAGACAGCCGGGCTGAGGGAGAAGCTGAAGGCCGCCGAGGAACGGTTGGAGAACGCCCGCAGGAAGCTGGCCGCCACATCCGCGGAAGCGAAGCAGGCGGCACGGGCGGCTGACAAGGCGAGCCGCGCCGCAATGCTGGCACATGAACGCGTACTTCGCCTTGACAGCAACTAACCAGCCGACAACCAAGGGGCCAGCTGCCGGCGGCCGCTGTTCCTTTGTAACGTGGACACCAGCCGCAATGCCCGGCGTTCACGAGCTCGAAGGAACCCTGCAATGACAAGGTCACACCGGACATCGAAGCATGAACCCGAAACAAGCGTTGAGCTGAACCCTTTGTTCAGCCGGCCGGGGGAAGCCACCCTCTTCCCTCGTTTCACGATTCCCGAGGGCGAATCCTTGCCCCCCACGGCCTACCAGATAGTCCACGACGAGGCGATGCTGGACGGCAACTCCCGGCTGAACCTGGCAACGTTCGTCGGGACATGGATGGAACGGGAGGCGTCACAGCTCTACGCGGAAACCTTCGACAAGAACATGATCGACAAGGATGAATACCCGCAGACAGCGCTCATCGAGACCCGGTGCTGGCGGATGCTCGCCGACCTGTGGAACGCGCCGGATCCGGCGAAGACCGTTGGCACCTCCACCATCGGCTCCTCCGAGGCGTGCATGCTCGGCGGCCTCGCCCTGAAGCGCCGCTGGCAGCACCGTCGCCGCGCCGCAGGACAACCGACGGACAAACCCAACATCGTGCTTAGTTCAGCAGTCCAGGTGTGCTGGGAGAAGTTCTGCAATTACTGGGAAGTGGAAGCGCGCTTCGTACCCGTCTCGGCGGACCACCCCAAGCTGGACGGCCATGACCTGGAGCGGTACGTGGATGAGAACACTATTGGGGTCGTGGCCATCATGGGTGTGACGTATACCGGTGCTTATGAGTCCGTCGAGGAGATCTCCGCCGCCCTGGACGCTATCCAGGCAGACCAGGGCCTGGACATCCCCATCCACGTCGACGGGGCGTCCGGTGCCATGATCGCCCCCTTCCTGCAGCCGGAACTGGCCTGGGACTTCCGGCTCCCCCGCGTCGCGTCGATCAACACCTCTGGCCACAAATACGGGCTGGTGTACCCGGGACTCGGCTGGATCGTGTGGCGGGACGAGGACGCATTGCCCGAGGACCTCATCTTCCACGTCAGCTACCTGGGCGGCGACATGCCCACCTTCGCCTTGAACTTTTCCCGGCCCGGCGCCCAGGTACTGCTGCAGTACTACCTGTTCCTGCGGCTGGGCTTCGCCGGCTACAAGTCCGTGCAGGCCACCTCCCGCGACGTTGCTGTGTATCTCTCCAGGGAGATCGGGGCCATGGAAGCATTCACCCTGTGGAGTGACGGTTCCGACATTCCGGTCTTTGCGTGGCAACTCGCCGACGGCCACACCAAGAACTGGAATCTGCACCATTTGTCCGAGCGGCTCCGGATGAACGGGTGGCTTGTCCCCGCCTATCCGCTGCCCGAAGGGCTCAGCGACACCACGGTCCAACGCATCGTGGTCCGCAACGGCTTCACCCGCGACCTCGCCGCCAGCTTCCTGGCCGACCTCAAGAAGGAAGTCGCCTACCTGGACGCACTGACTGCGCCCATGCCCGCCGAGGGGCAGACGCCCGCCTTCCACCACTAGCGGCCCGGAGGACGCGCCATGTGCCGATTGTTCGGGCTGCACGCCGGTCCGCGAACCGTCCGGGCCACGTTTTGGCTGTTGGATGCCCCGGACAGCCTCACCGAGCAAAGCCGGCGCGAGCCCGACGGGGCCGGCATCGGGACCTTCGACGGGGATGGCAGGGCCAGGCTGACCAAAAGGCCGCTGGCGGCTTGGGAAGACCACACTTTTGCCCGCGAGGCGCGTGAGCTGCGGAGCACCACCTTCCTGGCCCACGTCAGGTACGCGAGCACCGGTGCACGCACCCTGGTGAATACGCACCCGTTCATGCAGGACGGCCGGCTCTTTGCCCACAACGGCGCTTTCGCCGGCATCGAACGGCTTGACCGCCGTCTCGCGGAACTGGGAGTTGCGGACCTGGTGCAGGGCCAAACCGACAGTGAGCGGCTGTTCGCCCTCATCACGGCCCAAACCCGGAGTGCAGGCGGCGACATCGGGGAAGGCATCATCCGGGCCGTCGAATGGATCTCAGCGGAGTTGCCGGTCTACAGCCTGAACCTCATCCTCACCACTGCCACCGACCTCTGGGCGCTCCGGTATCCGGCCAGCCACGAGTTGTACATCCTGGAGAGGAACCCTGCCGCCGAACCGGCCCCCGCAGCACCGCTGGATGCCAGAAGCCCCCGGATCCACTCCCGCAGTACGGATCTGTCCCTGTCCCCGCACGTCCTGTTCGCTACCAAACCGATGGACAATAGCCCGCGCTGGCGGGCCATGGCGCCCGGGGAGCTGGTTCACGTCGGTCCGTCCCTGGCGGTAACCGCAACTTTTCCGTTCCCGGAGAAGCCTGCACACCTGCTGACCCTTGCCGACCTTGAACCGTCAGCCGCCGCCTCCCAAAAGCAGTGATGTCCGGGTCCTGCGGCTTTATCGAGCTCGGGTCGGATGGCAACACGCGGGCCTGATTCCAAAGAATGTCAGACCCCGGTTGCACACTGGATTTATGGAGAACCAAGCCGTTCAGGAATTTCACGTCACCTACTTCGATGCTGACTGTGGCCGTGCCCGCGCCGAGGTCTTCGACACCCTGGTTGAAGCGGAACGCTTTGCCACCCGGCAGTGCACGGGTGAGGACAGCTGGGCCGTAGTGGACGCCGTCAGCGTCGAGCCGGTCAGAATCGCCGCCTGACACCCCCCCGAAAGAGGGCAGCAGCGTCGTGACCACCGCAGAAACGCCGCGGAGGCCGGGCCGGTGCAGGGACGTACCCCTGCCGCGTTAAAGGCGTCAGCCCGCGCGGCTGGCGGTTGCCGGCAGCGCGGGCTGACGTTGGAGTGGCGGGAGTCCACCGGCCGGGTGAGGCCGTGGGCCGCCGTCGCGGATTACTGGAACCGCGGGCTTACTGGAAGTCGGACACGGCGGGATCGGGTCCGATGCGGCCTTCGCCGCTGGCAGTCCGGTCAAGAGCGTTGATGGCGTCGACGTCGTCAGCATCCAGGGAGACCTCAAGGGCTGTGAAGTTCTCCTTGATGCGGGACTCGGTCACCGACTTGGGGATGACCACGTTGCCGATAGCGAGGTGCCAGGCGATAACAACCTGCGCCGGAGTGGCCTGGTGCTTGGCCGCGATGGACGCCACGGCAGGGTCCTGCAGCAGCTCCCCGCCCTGGCCCAGCGGGGACCAGGCCTGGGTCAGGATGCCGTTGTCAGCGCCGAACTTACGCAGCTCGCTCTGGCTGAAATAGGGGTGCAGTTCGATCTGGTGGATGGCCGGAACCACTCCTGTTTCGTCGATAAGCCGCTGCAGGCCTTCTGCGGTGAAGTTGGAAACACCAATGGACTTGACCCGGCCGCGCTTTTGCAGCTCGATCAGCGCCTTCCAGGTGTCGACGTACTTTTCCTGCTTGGGCTGCATCCAGTGGATCAGGTACAGGTCCAGGGTTTCGAGGCCAAGGCGGTCCATCGACTCCTCAAAGGCGGCGAGGGTCGACTCGTATCCCTGGTCCGCGTTCCACAGCTTGGTGGTGATGAAGATCTGCTCGGGCGACAGGCCGGAGCTGGCAATAGCGCGGCCTACGCCTGCTTCGTTGCCGTAAATCTTTGCCGTATCAATGTGGCGGAAGCCGGCTTCGAACGCCTGGCGGACAACCTTTTCAGCCACATCGTCCTCAACCTGCCACACACCGTAGCCGAGCTGGGGGATCGTGTTTCCGTCGTTGAAAGTCAAGGTAGGTGAAAGAGTCATAAGTTCATCCTGCCAAAGCCGCGGAACCACATGACCCGATTTCCCGCTCTGTCAGCCAGGCGCGTAACGGCAATATTCTTCGGCCGCATCGGGAATATTTTCGTGCCGTGGACGGAACTACTCCCCGCGGAGCCGGCGTTCGGCGTCGTCAACCTGCTGGAAGACCGCTTCAGCGCGGCGCCGGACGGACGCCGCCCCTACCGGGACCGGGCCCACGGCGAGACGAAGCATGGCGGCCGCTTCCGCGGTGGTTGCCAGTGAGTTGCCCGCTTTGGACAGGGCACGGTGCACGTCCGCCAGTCCGGCCGGAATATCCAGGCCATCACTGGGCGAACGGCGCTGGGCCTCCATGCACACAGCCCGGACCCGCTGCAACAGGGCCGCGAGGTCGTTGGCAATGCCTACCAGCTCGCCGTACAGCTGGTCGTCCTCCACCCCTTCGAGCACCTGGTGGAAGCGGTCCAGACCACGGTGGAAGCGGTCGTGCGCCCGGCGCCACAGCCCCTTGCCGAGTTCGACGTCATCTTTGCGCCCCTGCCTGGCGGCGCTGAAAAAGCCCAAGCGGAGCCTACAGGTACTGGCCGGGACCGTGGTCCGGGTCGTCACGCTGGTTGGGCGAGCCGGGCGCGGGAGGCCGTGCCCCGGCCGGGGCACGCTGGGGCTCACCGTTTTCACCGATGACGACGCCGGGCGCAATCATGGTACCCGGCGGCAGTTGGCGAAGCTGCAGCTGGGCCGCAGCGTGTTCCCGTGCCGCGTTCTGCGCCGCGATGGCCGTCTGGATGCCGTGGAACAGGCCCTCCAGCCAGCCCACCAGCTGGGCCTGGGCGATGCGGAGTTCGGCATCTGACGGGGTGGCATTGTCAGAAAACGGCAGGTTGATCCTGTCCAGTTCAGCCACCAGTTCGGGGGCAAGACCGTCCTCGAGCTCCTTGATGGAGCGCTTGTGGATGGCTGCCAGCCGCCCCCTCGCAGCGTCGTCCAGGGGCGCGGACTTTACCTCTTCCAGCAGCTGCCTGATCATGGTGCCGATCCGCATCACCTTGGCGGGCTCGTCAACAAGGTCGTGCAGGCTGCTGCGCTGCTGCCTTCCGTCCGTTCCCCGCGGGGCCTGGAGCGGCGACTGGCCGTCATCAACGGTGGTGCCTTCTACCGGGAGGTCCTCAGCTGCCTGAGTGTCATTGGGATCGCTCATGCGTTCATACTCTCATGCGGAATCCGGCCCCGGGCCACTCCATGAACGCCGCCGGCGCCTTGTCCGCTGCGGGCTCAATCAGCAGCACCTGCCCTGCGGGTTGTTGTCCTGGCGGTCCGTGCGCTCCCGCCAGAATTCCCGCTCGCCCAGGGGTGGTTCCTGGTGCCCGGAGGCCTTGTGGTGCTCCAGGTACTTGGCGTACGCATCCGCGCCCATGACACCTTTCAGGTAGCGTGCAAACCCGCGAAAGCCATTCGCCACCAGGGCGATGCCGGTACTCATCAGTGTCCTGACCGTTCCAGGCGGGCGGCGGCGGGCACCTTGTCCCACTCCGCGCCCAGTTCCCGTTCGGCCGTTGTCGGGACCAGCCCGGACGGAGCGAACACGCGGGACGGAACAAATGCGTCCTCGTTGTCCGTAGTGGCCGTGCCGGACGCCCGGTCGCGGAACGCTTTGGCCGTGGCGAGCACCGCCGTGGCGATCACAATGATGCTGAGCACCACGAAGATCACGGACAGCCAACCCTGGATGGCGGTGTTCCGAACCACGGCTTCCATGGCTGCCACGGACTTGGCGGTGCCGAACTCGGTCTTGCCGTCCGCCAGCGCCTTGCTGAACGCCGCGTTGTTGGCGAAATACCCCACGGCGGGAACGGGCGAAAAGATCTTCTGGTAGCTGGCCGTGATGGTGACCACCGCGGCGAAGGCCAGCGGCAGGGCAACGATCCACAAGTATTTGAAAGTGCCGCGCTTGGCGACGATGGCCAGGCACACGGCCAGCGCGATCGCTGCCAGCAACTGGTTGGCGATGCCGAACAGCGGGAACAGGGTGTTGATGCCGCCGAGCGGATCGGTGACGCCCATCAGCAGCACGGCACCCCAGGCCGCGACCATGACGGCAGTGCAGAGCCAGGCGCCCGGCCGCCACGAGGCTTCTTTGAACTTGGGGACGAAGTTACCGATGGAGTCCTGCAGCATGAAGCGGGCCACCCGGGTGCCGGCGTCCACCGCCGTGAGGATGAAGAGCGCCTCGAACATGATGGCGAAGTGGTACCAGAAGGCCATCATGGCTGTCCCGCCGATGAACTGGTGCATGATGTGGGCCAGCCCGACGGCGAGCGTTGGAGCGCCGCCGGAACGGGAAATGATGCTCTGCTCACCGACGTCCTTGGCGGTCTGGGCCAGGACGTCGGGGGTGATGTTGACCCCCGCCAGGCCCAGGCTGTTAACCCACTGCGCAGCCGTTTCCACGGTGCCGCCGGTCAGTGCCGTCGGCGCGTTCATGGCGAAGTAGATGCCCCGGTCGATGGAGATGGCCGCCACGAGCGCCATGATGGCCACGAAGGATTCCATCAGCATTCCGCCGTAACCGATGTACCGGGTTTGCCGTTCCTTCTCGATGAGCTTGGGGGTGGTGCCGGAAGAGATCAGGGCGTGGAAACCAGAGAGGGCGCCGCAGGCGATGGTGACGAACAGGAACGGGAACAGGGCGCCGGAGAACACCGGCCCGTTCTCGCGGCCGGCGAACTCGCTGAACGCCGGGACGGTGATTTCCGGCCGGACCACCACGATGGCCAGCGCGAGCATCACGATCACGCCGATCTTCATGAACGTGGAGAGGTAGTCACGCGGCGCCAGGAGCAGCCAGACCGGCAGGATCGCGGCGATGAAGCCGTAAATGATGAGGCCCCAGGCGATGGTGACCTTGTCCAGGTGGAAGAAGGCTGCACCCCATTCGGTGCCGGCCACGGCACCGCCGCCGATGATGGCGGCCATCAGCAGGACGAAGCCGATGATGGAGACTTCCATGACCTTGCCGGGACGCAGGTAGCGCAGGTACACGCCCATGAACAGGGCAATGGGGATGGTCATGCCTACGGAGAACACGCCCCACGGGCTTTCACCCAGGGCATTGACGACGACGAGCGCCAGGATGGCGACGATGATCACCATGATGAGCAGGGTGGCAATGAGGGCGGCGGTGCCGCCGATGACACCGAGCTCCTCGCGCGCCATCTGCCCCAGGGACCGGCCGCCGCGGCGCATGGAGAAGAAGAGGACGAGGTAGTCCTGCACGGCGCCGGCGAGGACGACGCCGATGATGATCCAGATGGTGCCGGGCAGGTAGCCCATCTGCGCGGCGATGACGGGACCCACCAGCGGGCCGGCGCCGGCGATGGCGGCGAAGTGGTGGCCGAAGAGGACGTTCCGGTCCGTGCGGACGTAGTCCTTCCCGTCTGCCTTGTACTCGGCGGGCGTGGCGCGGCGGTCGTCAGGTTTGGTGATGTAGCGTTCGATCACCTTGGAGTAAAAGCGGTAGCCGATCAGGTACGTGCAGACGGAGGCGAAAACGAACCAGATCGCATTGACGGTTTCGCCACGGACGATCGCCAGCATGAACCAGGCAACCCCGCCCAGCAGCGCGATCGCCACCCACAGCGCAATCTTGCCGGGCGTCCACTTCCGGTCTTCGGCTTCGAGCCGGGCCTCGTCCACGGCCTGCGCGGGAAGATCCGGGTCCGTCGCCAGCCCACCCTCCGCCCGGGATCCGCTCTTCCGCTGGTCCGGCATTCCGGCCATGTCTCCTCCTTGAGAGTTTTCCCACTTCTGCTACTGGGACCCTACCAACGGGTAACCCGCCGGGAACGTCCGACGGCGGCGCGGCGCCAGGCTGTGCGGTAAGCGGCGGCGAACCGGCGACGAACGAGCGGAAACCGGCCCGGGGAACACGGTGGCAGGCTGCCGAACCCGGTTCCTACCCCAGGCTGCGCCGTGACATGGGCAGCCTGGAACGGGTGAAAGCCCACGCGAGCGCCGCCCCCGTCAACGGCACCGCCGCCACGAGGACGGAAAGGTGCAGCCACGGAACCTCGACGGCGGTCCGCATGTCCGTGGAGAGGGCCAGGAGGACAGCGGGCACGGTTCCTGCCAACGTTCCCAGCACCGCCCCGATCCCGCTGGTGAACAGGGCCTGGGACCCGGCCAGGGCCTTGCGCAACCGTGGCGCGGCGCCCACCGAAGCCAGCGTGGCATGGTCTTTGCGGGCGTCTGCCATCGACAGGCCGGTGGTGATCCCCGCGGCGCTGAAGGTGATGAGCGCACTGACGGCGACAATGAACCACGTGGTCCACTGGCTGTCCTGGGAGATGCCCGGTTCAGCCCGGAATGTCATCCCCGGCTGTCCGTAGACGGATGCCGCCGCGGCCGAGGCCGCGTCCGTTTCCGCTGCTGACGGGTACCTTGCCAATTGGACCAGCAGGGCCGCAGGTTCCGGGTGCAACTCAAGCCGCTGCGCGGTTTCCGGTGACACTACGCCGTAGTAGGGGACGGGGACCACCGGTTCGAGCACTGCCGCGGCGAGCGGCGTGCTGCTGACCGTGATGAGGACGGTGCCGGGCCCTGGCACGGCCGGCTCATGGGTCCGTACGTCTTGTGCCTGCAACAGCACGTGTCCGTCGCTGACGAACGCCGGATTGGTCACCACCATCCCGCCGGCGTTTAACACGGCCAGGGCCTCCGGGGTGGCGTCCCGGCCCAGCACGGCGCGAATGTCCTCCTCGCCGCCCACCAGGACCGTCCCGTCGAAGGACGACCGAAGGGCCATCGAACCGCGGCACCGCCAATCACCTGCCTCCTTCAGCCTCCCCTGCGGCGTTCGCGGACACTCGTTGGCTTCGGGCAGGGCCAGTGAGTACTGCAGGCAGTTGGACGAGGACGTCCGGGCCGGCAACGCAAGGTCGGCCGGACCGTCAGTGCAGGTGCGGGTGCTTTCCGGGGCGGTGATGGGGTGGCTCCATTCCACCGTGCCGACGGCACCGGACACGGCAGAGGAAAGTGCGGACGCGTCCACGTGCATGGGCGGTTGCCTGCTGCCGCCGGCAGCCACCGGCGGGTCCACCACCAACGGCAGGGACGCCTGGTTTTCCAGTCCGCCCCACCAGTGCGATTGCCGCAGCCCCGCCTGTTGGCTCGCCGAGAGCACCATCGCTGCACTGGCCAGCGCAGCGGCTGCGAGTACCGCGGCGACGGCGGGGACGCTCCGTCCCCGGTTCCTGGCCGAGTCCCGTGCGGCCATCCGGAGGGGCAGGGTCATCCACCGGGTGCGGGACGTCAGGCGCAGGACCAGCCAGCCCGTGACCATGACCAGGCCGGCAACACCCAGCACCGCGCCGAGGATCAGGATACTGACCACCAGCGGCAGCTCCGCGGCCCGCTGGTCGGGATCGGCGGTGGACGTTCCCAGCAACCAGCCGGCCAGCAGGAGCCCCGCCGCAGCGACCAGCGTCACGGCACCGGCAATGGTTGACCGCCGTGTCTTCGGCCCCGGTGCCCGCCCCGATTTCAGCGCGCCAAGTACTGCCTGGCGTGACACCTGCCGGGCCGGCAACATGGCTGCCAGGACGCAGGCCGCCAGGCCCATGGCAGCAGCGGCCAGTGTCATGGGGACGTCCGGGTGCAGGCCCGCCAGCCGGACGGATCCGGTCAGCCGGACCAGATGGACGACGACGGCAGCGGCTCCCAGCCCCACCGCGGCCCCGGCGGCAACAGCGATGCCGCCAAGCCACAGTCCGCCCGCCGTGACCACCGCGCGGACGGTGGGGCTTTCCGCCCCGGAGGAAGACAGGAGCGCCAGTTCGCGCACCTGCTGCTTGGCTCCCACGGCGAAGGCGGCGCCGGCCAGCAGGCCCACCTCCAGGAGTGCGAGCGCGCCGACCAGGCCGAAGGTGGCGTAGACGGCCACCAAGGCCGAGGAGTCATCGCGGGGCTGCGAACCCGGAACGACGCGCTGATCGAGGGGCGGCGGGTCCTGAACCACGCTGCGGGACAACACAGCCACGCCCTTACTGTTGGCGTACTTGATGTATTCCCACGTCACGGGCTCAGGCCCCACCAGGTAATACGACACCGACAGGTGGGACTGCGGGCCAGGGGCAAGATCCGCCGGCACCTGGTTGGACTGCAGGTACAGGAAGCTGTTGCTGTCTGCCGAGCCGGCGTCGCGGACGGTGCCCACCGGGACAAAGGTTCCTGCCGACGTCGTGAACTCCTGGCCCAAGGCGAGGTGGAAGCGGGCCAGCAGCCCGGGTGAGGCGAGGACCTCCGCTCCGCCGTGCGGAGGCCGCCCGTCCAGGAGCGTGTACTTGCCGGCGAAGGCCGGGTTGAGAGCGTCCACTTCCCTGCCCTGCAGTGATACAAGGGCTTTCCCCACGCCGGTGGTCAGCTGCAGCAGGCGCTGTGGCAGGACCTCGTAGCCGGCGGGCAGGACATCGCGGGGGTCTGTGGGCTTGAAATCGGGGTCATGGCGGCCGGTACTGGAGGCCACCATGGCGTCATTGAGCGGGTCCTGGAGCGAATCGGGACCCGGAACCGGCAGCGCGCTGAACCGGGCCTGCGTGCCGCCAAGTTCGTAGTCCACGATTTCCGCGGGCGTCCGCTGTGAGCTCTGGTAGAGGGTGGCGGCGCCGGTCATCCCGGCCACCGGCACCATGATCAGCAGGATGATCAGAAGGGACCGCCCCTTGTGGCGCGCGATGTCGCGGCGCGCCAGCCGCAAGGCAAGCCGAAGGCTGCTCCGGCGGCCATGGGGCGCCGGAGCCAGGTCCAACGGCATCAGAGGCCGGCCTGGGTGAGGAGCATGGTGGGGTCGTGCATCGCGGTGGCCTGGTCGATGATCCTGCCATCCCGCAGGAAGACCACCCTGTCAGCCCAGGCGGCATGACGCGCCTCATGGGTAACAAGCATGACGGCGGCGCCGGCGTCGGCACGGGACCGCAGGACCTCCATGACACCCTGGCCGGTGGTGGAGTCCAGGGCGCCGGTGGGTTCGTCGGCCAAGATCAGCCGCCGCTGGCCGACGATGGCCCGGGCGATGGCCACCCGCTGCTGCTGGCCGCCGGACATCTGGTCCATGTACCGGTGGGCGAGCTCCGGTATCCCTACCTGCCGGAGCGCGTCAGCTGCCTGCCGGTGCGCCTTCCTGGCCGTCGTCCCGTCCAGCTCCAGCGGCAGCGCCACGTTCTCCTCGGCCGTCAGTGTGGGGACCAGGTTGAAGTCCTGGAACACGTACCCCACCGCGCGCCGGCGCAGCCGGGCCAGCTCGTTCAGGCCCAGCCCTGCCAAGGGCGTGGACTCCACGAAGACAGCGCCCGACGTCGGGCGGTCCAGGCCGCCGGCAAGGGCCAGCAGGGAGGACTTGCCGGAGCCTGAGGGGCCCATGACGGCGACGAACTCCCCCGCGTCGATGGTGAGGTCCACGTCGCGAAGCGCGGCGACCGCCGTCGCGCCTTCGCCGAACGTCCTGCCGACTTTCGCGAGCTCAAGGACCTGCTGCGGCCCCTGCACGCTCACCGGCGGCTGTCCGCGTTCAGCGGGGCGTCTTCCGTGGCCCCGTTGGACGTCTTCCGTGCAGTTGCCGCGGCGGCGGACTGCGCCTGCTGGACCATCCTGGCCTCGCAGAGGTCCAGCCAACGGACCTCCGCTTCGGTTTGGAAGATCAGTGAGTCAAGCACCAGCAGCCAGGCGGTGTCCGCGGCGCGCTGGTTCGCCGCCGTGTCGCGGCGGGCCTTGGTGTAATCCTGCAGGGCCCTGATGGACGCCACCCGCTGGGCCTGGATGATGGCCTGGACGTCGACGCCGGGCAGGGTCACGGCGAGCGCGAGCTTGATGGCGAGTTCGTTGCGCGGCGGGTTGTTGCGCTCGACCGGCGCTGCGAACCAGCTCCGGACCTCGGCTTTGCCGGCCGGGGTGATGCTGTAGACCACGTGGCCCTCGCCGTCGTCGCCGTCCTTGGCCACCAGCGCATCGCGTTCGAGCCGGTCCAGTGTGGTGTACACCTGCCCGATGTTCAGGGGCCAGGTGGCCCCGGTGCGGTTCTCGAACTCGACCCGCAGCTGGTAGCCGTAGCGCGGCTGGTCCTGCAGCAGGGCGAGAAGGCTGTGGCGTATGGACATTGCGCTCCCCCGGGCTGGTGATTACCGGTATGCACGAGCCCCCAAGACCCGTGCATACCGCGTATAGGCAAGACTAACGCGGCGGAACGACCCTGGCAATACTGAGTATCTAAGCCCTACATAACCAGCAGGACCTTGCCCACGTGGTCCCCGCTGTCGAAGTAGCGGTGGGCCGCGCCGACCTGGTCCAGCGGGAAGGTTTTGGCGACGAGCGGGCGGATCCTGCCATCCACGATCAGCGGCCAGACGGCGTCCCGGACGGCGGTCATGATCGCCCCCTTCTCCGCCACGGGCCTGGGCCGCAGGGCCGTGGCAACGACGGCCGCGCGCTTCTTCAACAGCAGCCCCAGGTCCAGTTCCCCCTTGGTGCCGCCCTGCAGCCCGATCACAATGAGCCGCCCGTAATCCGCGAGCGCCTCCACGTTTTGCTGGAGATACTTTGCACCCACGACGTCCAGGATGACGTCCGCGCCCTTGCCGTCATTTTGGCGCCGGAGGCTCTCAGGAAAGTCCTCCTCCGTGTAGTTGATGGCGATGTCCGCACCGAGGAACGCCTTGGCGGTGCCCACCTTCTCGGCCGTGCCGGCCGTGGTGGCAACCTTGGCGCCAAACGCCTTGGCGAGCTGGATGGCCATGGTGCCGATTCCGCCCGTAGCGCCATGGATCAGGACGGTCTCACCTGGCTGAAGCTGCGCCGTCATGATCAGGTTGGAGTACACCGTAGCCGCCACTTCAGGCAGGGAGGCCGCTGTGACCAGGTCAACCCCTTCGGGCACGCGCAGCACCTGCTCGGCCGGAACCGCCACCTGCCGGGCGTAACCGCCGCCTGCCAGCAGCGCCACCACCTTGTCCCCCACCGAGAAGGGCTTGCTGACGCCGGGGCCGAAGCCCGCGATCCGGCCTGATACTTCCAGCCCGGGGATCTCGGAGGCGCCAGGGGGCGGCGGGTAGAAGCCGCGGCGCTGCTGGACGTCGGCCCGGTTCAAGCCGGCAGCCACCACATCGATCAGCACTTCCCCCTGGCCGGGTACCGGCGCATCCACGTCGCGGACTTCCAGCACTTCCGGGCCGCCCGGTTCCGTAATGTAGACGGCTTTCATGGACCTCTCCCGTTCCTGATTCAAATCCTGGCTGCAACCAGTGTGCACCGGGCTCCTGCCCGCGGCCTGTTTTGTTGCAGGCAAGTGCCTATGAAACACTACTAGCTGAGGAAGGTTGTCCGAGCGGCCGAAGGAGCTGGTCTTGAAAACCAGTGTGCGGTAACCCCGTACCAAGAGTTCGAATCTCTTACCTTCCGCAAGGGAACCCCTGGCAGCCGGCACCGGCTGCGAGGGGTTTTTTGCTTTAAGCTCCCCGGGCCTGCCCGCACGGCTGACACCAGGATGCGCCATTGAGCCTTGGTGGGTTACGCCCTGGACAGGATGGCTGCCGCGATTTCGTCGGCATCGCGGAGCGTGCGCTGGCCGCTGCGGTAGGCCGGGCCGCCCGGCTGGAGGGCTTCGGCGGCGATTGCGGTGCCCCATTGTGCCGAGGACAACTGCAGTCCCAGCACGAACAGGCCCCCGGTCACAGACCCGTTGGCCCCCACCGGCCGGTACGGGTGGGGCTCAACGTCCAGTCCGGTGGACTCCACCGGGGCGCCTTCGGCGGTCATCATCAGCTTGGACCTGACCAGCCCGTCGGCCAGCAGCTGCTCGAGCAGGGGGGAATCGTTGGCTGACACCCGGTTGCCCGGGGCCAACGCTTCCACCATGGTCCGCGCCGTGGCCGGCGGACCGGAAACCCACGGGGAGGAAGCCGTAAACGACGCCGCTTTCCGGTCCACGCCGAATTTGGGGTCCGGCCCAACAAAGCTGACCACCCCCGCCCGGGCCAGCGCGGCGAGCTGTTCGGAACGCAGCGCCGGCGGTCCGCTGGCCAGGCCCTCCACGAAGGACTCAAACCAGCCGCGCAGTCCGGCCACCCAGGATTCGTCGGTGATGCCGCCGTCGGCCACTGCCGTTTTGAGGACGGCGCGTCCGTGGTGCAGGGCGCCGATGGCCATCTTGACCGGATCTTCCTCCCCCAGCGCGGAACGGCGTGCATCGTCGAGCAGGAACTCCACCACGGCGGCGTCGTGCTCGGCCCGGGAGGCATAAGACCGGCCGGCCAGCGGAGACGCCAGGCCCCGCAGGTCCAGGCGGTGCCTGGGGCCGACGTGGACGGCAAGGACGCTCTCCACCCCGTCCTCCCACTTCACGGCACTGTGCGCATGCGGCTGCAGGGCTTCCTCCAGCGCGGCAAGGAATGCCGGCGCGTCAGGTACCGCTCCCGGCTGCGAGCGCACCAACGTGGAGTAGTAGGCCCACAGGGCGTCGCGGTGCAGCAGCGGCCACAAGTCATGGTCGAACGAGGGCCGGATTCCTGCCTTGGCCAGCCGCCCGATGGCGGCCCCGGTGAGGTAGCGCAGCCTGACGGAGGGTGCGTAGTAGCCGTCCAGGGCAGCCTTGGCGCGGTATGGGGTGCCACGCCGGGAGGCCGCAATGATCAACGGTTCCTGGCCCGACGGCTCATACTCAAGCCGGTTGCCGGTGGAGACGAACTTCCCGCCGCGGCCCTCGGTGAGCTGGCCCATGGTGTCAAAGAAGTTCAGCCCCATGCCGCGGACCAGGACAGGTTCGCCGGCCGGGACCCGGGACCACTCCACATCCGCGGGCGCGGCGGGCGGAAAGTACTGCAAACCCAGCCGCGCGGCCGAGTCCTGGAGGTCGCGCTGTTCAGGGTTCAGCCGGGAAGGGATGTGCCCCAGGGCGAGCACCACGGAGTTGGCCCTGATGGTTTCCCCGGCGGCCAGGCCGACGTCGAACATTCCGTCCGCGGCTGGGCGCACCCACAGCGCTGACGTTTCGTGGAATTCGATGGTGACGCCGTCGGGGGCCTTGGCCAGCACCTCCTCCAGGGTGCTGCGAAGGTACCGGCCGTACAGGGCGCGGCTGGGGAAATCAGGCGAGCCCAGTACCGCAATTTCCGCCCGTTCGTCATCGGTGAGGGCCGGCAGCGGATCCTGCTGCTGCCGCAGCCGCCACTGGTCGAACGTGGTGCCTGCAACGGGCGCGGGCAGCGCCGGGTCCTCGGGAATCAGCGTGGGGTAGAAGGACTGGGTGTTCATGAGGAACAGACGGGACTGCCCAGGCTGCCACACGTGCCCGGCGCCCGCCGGGTAAGGGTCCACGACGTCGATGTGGAGCCGCACAAGGCGTCCCGCCGCGGCGGTGTGGGCGAGCAGCCGCTCCAGCACACTGGTGCCCCGGGGGCCGGCGCCGATGATGACGGCCCGGTTGCTCTGCGATAATTCCACGCCATCCAGCGTACGGGCTCAAAGCAACCGGCGCCCCGGACGCTTGACTTGCCAGCCTTGGGGGATGTTGTTTGGATGGGGCGCATGACCACCACAGCAGCTGATCAAGCGTCCGGTCCCGGCCGGGACACCCCCGTTACCGCATCCCCGGGAGCCGCTCCCGAACCAGTCGACGAGAATGTGTGGCTGGAGGACATCTATGGCGAGGAGCAGCTGGCCTGGGTCAAGGAGCAGAACTCCCGCACCGAAGACCTTCTCGAGGGCGCTGACTACGCGGAACTGGAATCGGGCATCCTCGAAGTCCTGGATTCCACCGACCGGATCGCCATGGTGGGCAAGCGCGGCGACTGGTACTACAACTTCTGGAAGGACCGGCAGAACCCCAAGGGCCTCTGGCGCCGGACCACGTGGGAGAGCTACTGCACCGATTCCCCGGAATGGGACGTCCTGCTGGACGTTGACGCGCTGGCCACGGCCGAAGGCGAAGAGTGGGTTTTCCACGGCGCCACGTTCCTGCGCCCCGCTGCGGGCGAACCTTACCGGCTGGCACTGCTGGCCCTCTCCCCCGACGGCGGCGACGCAAACAGGTACCGCGAGTTCGACGTCGAGGCACGCGGCTTCGTGGATCCGGCGCAGGGAGGATTCGACCTGCCGACGGCCAAAGGCAATGTGTCATGGCTGGACTCCGACACCCTGCTGGTCGCCTCCACCGCGGCCGGCCTGCCCAAAACGGCGTCCTCGTACGCCCGGACGGCGGTGACCCTCAAGCGCGGCGATTCGCTGGCCGACGCTCCACGCCTGTTGGAGGTGCCGGAGGACCACATGATGGCCATCGTGGCGCACGATTCCACCCCCGGCTTTGAGCGGACGTTCGCGGTGGACTATATCGACTTCTTCAACCGCACCAACCTGGTGCTGCGGGGCGACGAGTGGGTGCCGATCGACGTGCCCACGGACGTCAACGTCAGCGCCCACCGCGAATGGCTGCTCTTCCGTCCGCAGCAGGACTGGGCCGTGGACGGCACCACCTACCCGTCCGGGGCCCTGCTCGCCGCAGGATTCGAGGATTACCTCGCGGGCCACCGGCACCTCACGGTCCTGTTTACGCCCGATTCGCACACCTCGCTGCAGTCCTGGAGCTGGACGCGGAACTTCCTGCTGCTCAACCTGCTCAGGGACGTTTCGTCGGAGATCCGGGTGCTGGATCCCTCCCGGCCGGCCGACGGCGGCTGGGCGGCCACTCCCCTGGACGCCTGCCCGCCCCTGCACGACGTGAACGCCTACGCCGTGGACGACGAGGACGATGAGCCAGCCAACGGCGGAGCGGGCGATGACTTTTGGCTCATCGCCACGGGCTTCACCACCCCCACCACCCTGATGCGCGGCACCCTGGAGCGGAGCGTTCCGGACGGGGACGGCGACGGAACCCCCGGCGTAGTGAGCCGGCACGCGGCCATCAAGGCCTCGCCGTCCTTCTTCGCTGACGGCGACTATGAGGTGGAGCAGCACTTCGCCGTGTCCGACGACGGGACCCGGGTCCCGTATTTCCAGGTAGCCCCGCGCGGGTTGGCTTTGGACGGGCAAAACCCCACGCAGCTGTCCGGCTACGGCGGATTTGAAGTCTCACGGACCCCCGCATACAGCGGCACGGTCGGCCGGGCCTGGCTGGAGCGGCGGACGGCCTTGTCGGACGGCAGCGACGGGAAGGCGCCGCACTCGCGCGGCGGTGTGTACGTGGTGGCGAACATCCGCGGCGGCGGCGAGTACGGGCCGGCCTGGCACCGTGCCGCGCTGAAGGAAAACCGGCATAAGGCGTACCAGGACTTCGCAGCGGTGGCCCGGGACCTGATCTTCCGCGGAGTGACCTCCCCGCAGCGGCTCGGCTGCGTGGGCGGTTCCAACGGCGGCCTCCTCGTGGGGAACATGCTCACCCGCTACCCGGAACTCTTCAGGGCGGTTTCCTGCGGCGTGCCCCTGCTGGACATGCGCCGGTACACCAAGCTTTCGGCCGGGCATTCCTGGATCGCCGAGTACGGCGACCCGGATGTTCCCGAACAGTGGGAGTACATCCGGACTTTTTCGCCGTACCACCTGCTCAAGGACGCGGTGGAATACCCTGAAACCTTCATCTGGACGGCAACCTCGGACGACCGCGTGGGCCCGGTCCAGGCGCGGAAGATGGCCGCCCGGATGCTGGCCATGGGAATCCCCAACGTATGGTTCCACGAAGCGTTGGAGGGCGGCCACGCCGGCGCCTCCGACAACCGGCAGGCAGCGGCGCTGCAGGCCCGCAGCCAGCATTTCCTCTGGAAGGCGCTGGCGGGCTGAATGGCGGCCTTGGTGACGGTCCGGAGGGCTGTGGCCGGGGACATTGAGCAACTGGCCCAAGTACACATCCGCTGCTGGCGGGAAACGTACCGGGGAATGTTGAGCGACGCTTTCCTGGCCTCGGTGGATCCCGCAGGGCGGCTTGTCCTGTGGCGGCACCTGCTGGACCGCCCGGACCCCGCCGAGGCGTGGGTGGCATGCGACGGCGGGACAGTCGTGGGGTTCGCCGGCCGGCGGCGGCTGCCGGCCCTGGGTTCCCCCGAAGGGCACCAGCCGCCGGCTTCCGGCGACCTGGAGCTGTGGGGGTTGTACCTGTTGGCCTCGCATCAAGGCCGCGGCCTTGGCCGCCAGCTGCTGACCGTTGCGTTGGCCACCGATGCGGCGAGCCTCTGGGTGGCGGCCGGGAACAGCAAGGCCATCAGTTTCTACCGCCGCTTCGGCTTTGAACCTGACGGCGCCAAGGATGTTCTTGCTGACTGGGAGGACCTGCCCGAAATTCGGATGGTCCGCGCGGAGCAACGCCTTCCCTAGGGCGTCCTGGCCCCGATTTCCGGACCCCGCGGGCTTGGCGTGGCACCGTTGTGCCCGGCCGGTTTGACCGGCCGGGCACCGTTTTGCACTGCATGGCCGGATCTGCGTATCCTTGGTGGGCTAGGAATAGCAATTGGAGACGTGCCAGAGCGGCCGAATGGACTTCACTGCTAATGAAGGGTCGGGGTTAAACTCGACCGGGGGTTCAAATCCCCCCGTCTCCGCGTTTGGCCCCGGTCCCCGGACCGGGGCCTTTTGCGTTCCCGGCCCCTGCGCCTGCTCCCTGCCGACGACAGCGGTTGGTTGGAATGCGCTGTCCGCAGACCGGACGCGGAGGGCGCTGCGCCGGGGCGGGTGGCAGGATTGGCGCATGGCGGCACGCAGCAACTCACCCCAGCCGGAAGGCACCCGGACGGCATGGAATCCTCGCCTGGCACTCCTGGTGGCGGCGACCTTCTTCATGGAGTTCCTTGACGGGACGGTCCTCACCACCGCCATCCCCAGCATTTCGGCGGACTTCGCCATCCCCGCCGCCGACGTGAACATCACCATGACCGCGTACCTGCTGACGGTCGCCATCGGCATTCCGCTCAGCGGCTGGCTGGCGGAACGCTTTGGTGCCCGCCGGATCTTCTGCCTGGCAATCGCCGTCTTCACCCTCGCTTCGCTGGCCTGCGCCCTCAGCCAGGACCTCACTACACTGACCCTGAGCCGCATCGCCCAGGGTGCGGGCGGGGCCATGATGGTCCCGGTGGGCACCCTGGTGGTACTGCGCGGCACACCCAAGTCCGAGTTGCTGCGCGCCACCGCGTTCCTGGTGTGGCCCGGGCTCCTGGCACCGGTCCTCGCCCCGCTGGTGGGTGGCGCGCTCACCACGTACCTGTCCTGGCACTGGATCTTCCTGGTCAACCTTCCCCTCGGTGCCGCCGCATTCGTGGCCTCGCTCCGGCTGGTCCCGGTGGCGCCGGGCGATCCCGGCCGGCGCTTGGACTGGCCCGGCATGGCGCTGACCACCGTCGGGGTGGGAGCGCTCGTGGCCGGCCTGGAGCTTGCCAGCAGCCACCCCGAGCTGCCCTGGGCCGGGATCAGCGCCGCCGCCGGGGCCGCAGCCCTGACGGGGGCCGTGGTGTGGATGCGGCGCACCCCGCATCCGCTGTTCAACCTGCAGGTCTTCCGCACCCGGACGTTCCGTGCCATGGCTACGGGCGGGTTCGTGTACCGGGTGACCATCAGCTCGGTGCCGTTCCTGCTGCCGCTCATGTTCCAGGCCGGGTTCGGCTGGAGCCCCTTGCACGCCGGCGCGCTGGTGGCCGCGGTGTTCATCGGAAACATCGGCATTAAGCCGGCCACCACGCCGCTGATCCGGAAGTTTGGCTTCAAGGCCATGCTGGTGTTTGCCTCGCTGGCATCCGCCGTGACCTTCGCCGCGTGCGCCCTGCTGTCAGCTGCGACCCCGGAGGCCCTGATGTTTGTGCTGCTGGTGTGCAGCGGCGCCTTCCGCTCCATCGGCTTTTCGGCGTATGCGTCCGTCCAGTACGCGGACATCCCGCCCGCGCAACTGACCTCCGCCAACACAGTCTCAGCAACCCTGGTGCAGCTGGCAACGGGCTCGGGTATCGCCGTCGCCGCGCTGCTGATCCGGACTTTTGACGGGGTTTCCCTCGGGCACCAGGACGCCGCCGGACCGTTCCGGGCCGCGTTCCTGGCCATGGCCGTCCTGATGCTGGCCAGCACCGCGGACAGCATCCTGCTGCCGCGGCACGCGGGGGCGGCGGTGAGCCAGCGGGGACACCGGACGGACTCCGGCGGCCGGCCCGGTACCGGCGGCCCTGCGGTCAGCCCGCCTGCGCCAGAACCAAAGGAAGCACCGCTCCCGCCCCGGCCTGGCGAAGGACGCGCCCGGCGACCGTAAGGGTCCACCGGCTGTCGGTAAGGTCATCAATCAGCATGACCGCCTGGCCCTGGACAGACTGCAGCGCGGCCTCGAGCTCGGGTCCCACCACCAGCCGGTCCCACACCCCGGCCAGCCGGTACGCACTGTTCCCGCCCCGGCCGCCGGTGGGACCGCCATGGGCCAACTCCAGCTCGCCCAGGTAGGGGATGCGCCCGATGTCCGAGATCCCGCGGGCCAGCGAACCCACCAGCTGCGGCTTGCTCCGTGAGGGGATGCTGACGATCGCAGCAGGCCTGCCTGCCCCGCTCCACCCAGGGTTCCGTGCATCTCCCGTGCCCCATTCGCGCAGCACCTGCACACAGGCCTGGAGCATCCCGGGATCCGCCGGCCGGTCCTGCGCACCGGCGGCGAACAGCTCCCGCAGGGCCCCGCCCCAGCCCAGATCCGTCAGCCGGGCGAGGACACGGCCCTCCGAAAGGCCTTCCGCGGGCTTCAGTTTGCCTTTCACCGGAACTCCCAGGCGGTCCATGCCGCTGGGCCACTGCAGGCGCGGCTCCAGGACTCCGCCCGCCCTGCTCAGGGTCTGGTTTGCGGCCGCTGTGGCATCGGCCGCAACGTCGGCGGGGAACCATTGGCCTGCACAGTTGTCGCAGCGCCCGCAGGGCCGCGCCGTCTCATCGTCAAGGACCGAGGTGATGTACTCCATCCGGCAGCCCGCGGTGTCCTGGTAGATCACCATGGAGTCCTGCTCGTCCACGCGCGCCTCAGCGATCCGGCGGTAACGCTCGGCATCGTAGGTCCAGGGCTGCCCGGTGCAGCGCCAGCCACCGCCTACCCGTTCTACGGCACCGTCCACGGAAAGTACCTTCAGCAGCAACTCGAGCGGCGTACGCCGCAGGTCCACCCTGGCTTCCAGTGCCACCGTTGACAGGGCCGTTCCGGCATCGGCCAATGCGGTCAGCACGGCCCCCGCTTTCTCCTCGGACGGCATGGACGCCGTGGCGAAGTATTGCCAGATTTCGCGGTCCTCGGACCCGGGCAGCAGCAGGACGTCGGCGTTCGCGGCGCCACGGCCTGCGCGGCCCACCTGCTGGTAGTAGGCCACGGGCGACGACGGCGCGCCCAGGTGGACAACGAAGCCGAGGTCCGGCTTGTCGAAGCCCATTCCCAGTGCCGAGGTGGCAACCAGCGCCTTGACCTGGTTGTCCTTCAGCAGTTGCTCGGCCCGTTCCCGGTCAGCCGGATCGGTCCGGCCGGTGTAGGAAAGCACGTGGTGACCTGCCTCAGCCAACAGCCTGGCGGTGTCCTCCGCTGCCGAAACCGTGAGCGTATAGATGATTCCGCTGCCGGGGAGGTCTGAGAGGTGCGTCAGCAGCCAGCCCAGGCGCGCTTTGGAATCGGGAAGTGACAGGACGCCGAGACGCAGCGAGTCACGGCCCAGTGCGCCGCGGATGGTCAGGACCCCAGCACCGAGCTGCTCTTCGATATCGTGCACAACCCGTGAGTTGGCCGTGGCGGTGGTGGCCAGGACCGGAACGGAATCCGGCAGGCGCGTGATGAGGTCGGCGATGCGGCGGTAGTCGGGGCGGAAGTCGTGGCCCCAGTCGGAGATGCAGTGGGCTTCGTCGATCACCAGGAGGCCGGTCCGGCGCAGGAGCTCGGGCAGCTGGTTTTCGCGGAAGGCGGGGTTGGTCAGCCGTTCCGGGGAGACCAGGAGGACGTCCACCTCATCGGCGGCCAACTGCTCACAGACCGTGTCCCACTCCAGCTGGTTGGCGGAGTTGATGGCCACGGCGCGCACCCCGGCCCTCGCCGCGGCGGCCACCTGGTCCCGCATCAGGGCGAGCAAGGGCGAGACGATCAGCGTGGGGCCCGCGCCCCGGCGCCGCAGCAGCAGGGACGCCACGAAGTACACGGCAGATTTTCCCCAGCCGGTGCGCTGGACCACCAAAGCCCGCCTCCCGGCGTCGACCAATGCCTCAATGGCTTCAAACTGCCCGTCGTGGAAAACTGCACCGGGATGCCCCACCAGGCCGCGAAGGACCTCCAACGCTTCGGCGTGGGTGGCGGTGCCCGGCGTGCCAGGACCTTCCGTGTCTGCAACAGCGGTAGTGGCAAGTGTGGACGTGTACTGGTTATCGGCCATTGATTCAGTATCCCAGCACCCCCTGACAGCCGGCACAGCCCCGGGCTGCTATGTGGAAAGCGGCCGCCCGTGCGCCGGATGCGTGCAGCTGTTACGAAAGTGCGCCCGAAACCAGCTTGGCTGACTGCGCCGCCGACGTAAGATAAAGCCCGTGACTAGCGAACAGACAACGACATTTGATCTCTCGGCATCCTTCAAGGCCTACGACGTCCGTGGGATTGTGGGCGAATCGATCACCGCCGAAATCGTCGAAGCCGTGGGGGCCGCGTTCGTGGACGTCCTCAAGCTCGAAGGGCAGACCATCGTGGTGGGCGGCGACATGCGCCCCTCCTCCCCCGAGTTCACCAAGGCCTTCGCCAACGGAGCGGCAACGCGGGGCGCCAACGTGGAGCTGCTGGACCTGATTTCCACCGATGAGCTGTACTTTGCCTGCGGTTTCCTCAACCGCGCCGGCGCAACCTTCACCGCCAGCCACAACCCTGCCGCGTACAACGGCATCAAGATGTCCAAAGCCGGCGCCGTCCCGATTTCCTCCGAAACCGGCCTCAAGGAGATCCAGGCCCTCTCGGAGCAGTACCTCAACTCCGGTTCCATCCCCGCCGCCGGCGCCCGTGGCAGCATCAGCGTCCGCGACGTCCTCAAGGATTACTCCGAGTACCTCCGCAAGCTGGTTGACCTCTCGGCCTCCCGCCCGTTGAAGGTGGTGGTGGACGCCGGCAACGGCATGGCAGGCCTGACCACTCCCGCCGTTCTGGGCGACGCGCTGCTGCCCAAACTGCCGTTCGACATTGTTCCGCTGTACTTCGAACTGGACGGCTCCTTCCCCAACCACCCCGCCAACCCGCTGGAGCCGGAAAACCTCCGCGACCTGCAGGCAGCGGTCATCAAGCACGGTGCGGACATCGGCCTGGCCTTCGACGGCGACGCCGACCGCTGCTTCGTCATCGACGAGAAGGGCGAGCCCGTTTCGCCGTCGGCCATCACCGGGATGGTGGCCCGCCGCGAGATCGCCCGCGCCCAGGCACAGGGCGAAGAAAAGCCCACGATCATCCATAACCTCCTCACTTCCCGTGCTGTTGCCGAACTGGTGGAGCACGACGGCGGACGCGCTGTCCGGACGCGTGTGGGCCACTCGTTCATCAAGGCGGTCATGGCAGAGGAAGGCGCCGTGTTCGGCGGCGAGCATTCCGCGCACTTCTACTTCCGCGATTTCTGGAACGCGGACACCGGAATGCTGGCAGCCATGCATGTGCTTGCAGCGCTGGGCGAGCAGGATGGCCCGCTCTCTGAGTTGGCACGCGAATACGAACCCTATGTCAGCTCCGGCGAGATCAACTCCGAGGTGGATGACAAGCCGGCGGCGGTGGAGCGGGTGCGCCGGGCCTTCGCCGACGAGGACCTCACCATCGACACCCTGGACGGCAGCACGTTCACGGCCAACGACGGCAGCTACTGGTTCAACCTCCGGCCGTCCAACACTGAACCGTTCCTGCGGCTCAATGCCGAGGCCACGGACCGCGCCACCATGGAGCGCGTCCGCGACCGTGTCCTCTCCCTGGTACGGGCCTAGCAGCGGATGGCTGACCACACCGGGCAGGCAACGGAAGGCCTCGGCGGGCAGGAGAGCTGGCGCGATTCCGTTCCGGAAGCCACGGCAACCGACCTGGAGAACCTCCTGGGCACGGGCGTCAGCGCTGCCCAGGAGCAGCTCCAGCGCAACGGCGGCTTCCTGCCCTTCGCGCTGACCGTCCAGAACGACGGCGAGGTGCGGCTGGTTGCCGTCTCTCCGGCAGAGTCCGCGGAGGACACGGACGCGGATTTCGACGCCGAGGCCATGATCCACGACCTCCAGGCGCTCCTGCGGCAGAACCGGGACGACTTCCGCGCTGCCGCCGTCGTGTGTGACATCCTTCTGGTGGAAGAGGAATCCGACGCCATCCACGTCGCGGCCGAGCACCGGGACGGGTCCCTGTTCGCGGCTGTCCTGCCGTATGCCGCCAACCCAAGCACCCAGTCCTGGGATTTCGGCGAGCTGGGGGCGGATGCCAGCGAGCCCGCCATCTGGGTGGACTAGACCAGCGGGCAGCAGTGAAGATCAATGCCTTCGCCGACGTCAGCCTGCGCGCACTCATGGTGCTCGCAGCGGTCCCGGACGGCACCCTGCTGACCACCCAGAGCATCGCCGACTCGGTGGGCACGCCGTACAACCATGTCAGCAAGGCCATGGCCAAGCTGCGGATCATGGGACTTATTGAGGTTGTCCGTGGCCGCTCCGGCGGGTCCCGGCTCAGCCATGCCGGGCGCATCGCCAGCGTGGGGCAGATCCTGCGGCAGCTCGATTCCCGGGCCGATCCGGCCGATTGCGTATCGCCGGCCGGCAACTGCCCGCTGATCAACGAATGCCGGCTCCGCAGCGCCCTGGCCCGCGCCCGGGAGGCCTTCTACGCAGAGCTTGACTCCGTGGTGATCGCGGACCTTCCCCAGGCCCGCCAGATGGCGCCCGTGTTCGAGATGATCGGCCTCCGCCCGGGCTTGTAGCCCAACGCATCCGGGGGTCCACTATCAGTTTGATTTCAAACTTCTACACAGTGTAGAACTGAGGCAGAAATACTTGTATTTCAAATACAAGTTTTCACTCCGGCCGGACGTAGGCCCCGGCCACAACCTCAGGAGTTTAGATGCTCTCGGACAAGTCCCGCCCCGTCATTGAAGCCACCCTGCCGCTGGTCGGCTCCAGGATCGGAACCATCACCGCCAAGTTCTACGCCCGCCTCTTTGCGGCGCACCCCGAACTGATGGACGGGTTGTTCAGCCGCTCCAACCAGCGCTCCGGGAACCAGCAGCAGGCCCTCGCCGGCAGCATCGCGGCCTTCGCCACCCACCTGGTCAACAACCCCGGCACCCTGCCGGAAACCGTACTCTCCAGGATCGCGCACCGGCACGCCTCGCTGGGCATCACCGAGCCGCAGTACCAGGTGGTCTACGAGCACCTGTTCGCCGCCATCGCAGAAGACCTCGCCGAGGTCATCACGCCGGAGATCGCCGAAGCCTGGACCGAGGTGTACTGGCTGATGGCCGACGCCCTGATCAAGCTTGAGAAGGGGCTCTACGCGGCCCAGGCCAACGAGAAGATGTGGACGCCGTGGCGGGTTGCGGTCAAGGCCCCTGCCGGAACCGGCTCGATGACCTTCACCCTGGAACCGGCGGATGACACCCCGGTCACCGAAGCCTTGCCCGGACAATACATCAGCGTGAAGGTGGCGCTCCCGGACGGCCTGCGCCAGGTCCGCCAGTACTCCCTTTCCGGTGACGCCGGCACTAGCCGCACCTTCACCACCAAACTCGACGACGGCGGCGAGGTCTCCCCCGTCCTGCACCACACCGTCCAGGTGGGCGACGTCGTCGACATCTCCAACCCCTATGGAGAGATCACACTCAAGGACGGCGACGGCCCGGTGGTGCTGGCCTCCGCCGGCATCGGCTGCACCCCCACCGCCTCCATCCTGCGTTCGCTGGCAGAGTCCGGTTCGGACCGCCAGGTGCTGGTACTGCACGCGGAAAGCACCCTGGACAGCTGGGCGCTGCGCGGCCAGATGACGGACGACGTCGAACGCCTGGACGGCGCCGAGCTGCAACTCTGGCTGGAGAAGCCGGTGGACGGCACCAAAGAGGGCTTCATGTCCCTGCGCGAAGTAGACCTTCCGGCCGATGCGTCCCTCTACCTCTGCGGCCCGCTGCCGTTCATGAAGAACATCCGCAACGAGGCCATCAACGCCGGCATTCCGGCCACCCGGATCCACTACGAGGTCTTCGGCCCGGACATCTGGCTCGCCAGCTGACTCCATTGCTCCGTACTTGTCGCTTTGAGGGTTTCAAACGACAAGTACGGAGCAATGGATGGTGGCCACAACCGTTGGGGGACGACGGCGGCCCCGCACCTTTTCGAAAAGGTGCGGGGCCGCCGTCGTTGTCTCTGTTTGTCCCCCAGCTGGCTAGCTGTGGTCCGCCATGCGTTCCTTGAGGGACTCAAGCTCGGCGCGCAGGGCATCCGGGAGTGAATCGCCGAATTTCGCGTACCATTCCTCGATCGAGGCCAGCTCGGCGTCCCATTCCTCGCGGTCAACGCGGACGGCGTCCTCCACGTGGGCGTGGGTCAGGTCCAGGCCGGTGACGTCCAGCGCGTGGCCCGCCGGAACGAAGCCGATGGGCGTTTCGACGGCGTCAGCCTTGCCCTCGAGACGCTCGATGGCCCACTTGAGGACGCGGGCGTTGTCGCCGAAGCCGGGCCATGCGAAGTCGCCGTCGGCGGTGCGGCGGAACCAGTTGACCAGGAAGATGTGCGGCAGGCGTTCGGGGTTGGCCTTGCCGGAAACGCTGATCCAGTGCTTCAGGTAGTCACCGGCGTCGTAGCCGATGAAGGGCAGCATGGCCATCGGGTCGCGGCGGAGCACGCCAACCTGCCCCGCGGCAGCGGCCGTGGTCTCGGAGGACAGGGTGGAACCCATGAAAATGCCGTTGGTCCAGCTGCGCGCCTCGGTGACCAGGGGAACGGTGGTCTTGCGGCGGCCGCCGAAGAGAATGGCGGAGAGCTCCACGCCTTCGGGGCTGTAGTACTCCTCGGCGAGCATGTCGATTTGCGAGATCGGCGTGCAGAACCGGGAGTTCGGGTGGGCGGCAGGCTTGTCAGAGTCCGGAGTCCAGGAATTGCCCTGCCAGTCGGTCAGGTGCGCCGGAACCTCGTCCGTCATCCCTTCCCACCACACGCCGCCGTCGTCCGTCAGGGCGACGTTGGTGAAGATGCTGTGGCCCTTGGCGATGGCGCGCATGGCGTTGGGGTTGGTGCCCCAGCCCGTGCCGGGGGCCACGCCAAAGAGGCCGGCCTCCGGGTTGGTGGCGCGCAGCTCGCCTTCCTTGCCGATCCGCATCCAGGTGATGTCGTCGCCAAGGGTTTCGACCTCCCAGCCTTCAATGGTGGGGTCGAGCAGGGCAAGGTTGGTCTTGCCGCAGGCCGAGGGGAAGGCTGCGGACATGTAGTACGACTTCTTCTCCGGCGAGGTGAGCTTGAGGATGAGCATGTGCTCCGCCAGCCAGCCTTCGTCCCGGGCCATGACCGAGGCGATGCGCAGGGCGTAGCACTTCTTTCCCAGGAGGGCGTTGCCGCCGTAACCGGAGCCAAACGACCAGATGGAACGCTCTTCGGGGAAGTGCACAATCCACTTGTCCGGGTTGCAGGGCCACGAAACGTCATCCTGGCCGGGGGCCAACGGGGCGCCGAGGGAGTGCAGGGCGGGAACGAAGAAGGCATTGGTGGCCGAGATCTTGTCCAGAACCTCGGTACCGATGTTCGCCATGATGCGCATGGAGGCAACAACGTAGGCACTGTCGGTGATTTCCACACCGAACTTGGGGTCCTCGGCATTCAGGTGGCCCATGACGAACGGGATGACGTACATAGTGCGGCCGCGCATGGAACCGGCGAAGAGCCCGCGCAGCTTGTCCTTCATCTCGCGCGGGTCCATCCAGTTGTTGGTGAAGCCGGCGTCGCGCTTGTTCTCCGAGCAAATGAAGGTCTGTTCCTCGACGCGGGCAACGTCGGCGGGGTCCGAGAATGCGGCGAAGGAATTCGGGAACAGATCCTGGTTGAGACGGGTCAGCGTTCCGGCAGCGACAAGCTCATCGGTCAGGCGGGTGTTTTCCTCTTCAGACCCGTCAACCCAGTAGATGCGGTCCGGCTGCGTTAGCTCAGCAACCTCTTCGACCCATGCCAGCAAGCCGGCATGTGTGGTGGGTGCTTTCTCAAGCAGCGGCTTCTGCGCCAGATCGCCCATTGCAGTTCCCTTCCTCGGGTTCATCGGTGTGAGCTAAATGCTATGGTCCGGACCACTGGAGTTTTTGGGGAGCTTGACTGACATCTCCGGTCACGAAAAGTGAATTCCGCGGAAATTCGGGAAATTTTTGCCGCTGAAGTGCCAATTAAGTGACAAAGGTCACCTAGACCGGTCTAGTTGCGGAGATTACAAGCGTTTCGATTTGGCACTACGGGCCCGGCTCGCGTAAAGTAATTCGAGGTTCGGGGAGAGCGGTTCTTCTCCCGGGACACGGAATGCGCCCATAGCTCAGCTGGATAGAGCGTCTGTCTACGGAACAGAAGGTCAGGGGTTCGAATCCCTTTGGGCGCACCAACAAGGTCCGCACCGGCTCGCCGGTGCGGACCTTTTTTGTGCTGTCCCGCCATCGCGGCCCGGTTAGGCTGTGCACATGATGCCCGACGCCGCTGAGCGCGAATTTGATGTTGTTGTTATCGGCGCAGGCGCCGTTGGAGAAAACGTGGCGGGCCGCGTGGTCCAGGCCGGCCTGACAGCCGTCATGGTTGAGGCAGAGCTGGTTGGCGGTGAGTGCTCCTATTGGGCGTGCATGCCATCCAAGGCGCTGCTCCGGCCCGGCACCGCCCTGCACGGGGCGCAGGCCACCCCCGGTGCCAAGGAAGCCGTCACCCGCACCCTCGACGCCGCCGCCGTCCTGGCACGCCGCAACTACTTCACGTCCAACTGGCAGGACGACAGCCAGGTTTCCTGGGCGGAGGACGCAGGGATCGAGCTGATACGCGGCCACGGCTGGCTGACCGGCCCCAAGGCGGTGGAGGTGGCCGGCCTGGACGGGGCGCAGCACCTGCTGCGGGCCCGGCATGCGGTGGTCCTCGCCACTGGATCGACCCCCAACACCCCTCCCCTCGAGGGACTGGAGGACGTGCAGGTCTGGGGAACCAGGGAAGCGACGTCGGCCAGCGAGGTTCCGGAACGCCTCACGGTCCTGGGCGGCGGAGTGGCCGGAAGCGAACTGGCTCAGGCCTTCGCCCGCTTGGGCTCGAGCGTCACCCTGGTGGCGCGCAGCGGCCTCCTTGGCACGTTCCCGGAGGAAGCGGCGGCGCTGGTCGCGGCGGGCTTGCGGGCAGACGGCGTCGACCTGCGCCTGCATACGGCCACCGAACGGATCAGCGCGAACGACGACGGCACGCTCGCCCTCAGCCTGGGCGACGGAACCACCGTCACGGCAGAGAAAGTCCTGGTCTCCACCGGCCGGCATCCGGCGCTGGAAGGCCTGGGCCTGGAAAGCGTCGGCTTTGAACCGGGCGAATCCGGGCACCTGACCCTTTCGGCGGACACCACAGGCCTGGTGGAAGGCACCCCCGGCGACGACGCCTGGCTATATGCCGTGGGGGACGCCGCAGGCAAGAACCTCTTCACCCACCAGGGCAAGTACGAGGCCCGCGCCACCGGCGATGCCATCGCCGCCCGGGCCAAAGGCAACCTCAAAGGAACGCCGGACGACTGGACCCGCTACGCCCAGACGGCCAACCAGCACGCCGTGCCCAGTGTCGTCTTCACGGACCCCGAGCTGGCCAGCGTAGGGCGCACCCTGAAGACCGCCAGGAAGGACGGCTACAACGCATCCTCCGTAGAACTGCCCATCCAGGTTGCCGGCTCCTCCCTGCACTCGGAGAACTATGAGGGGTGGGCGCAGCTGGTGGTTGACGAAGACCGCAAAGTCCTCCTGGGCGCCACCTTCGCCGGTCCGGACGTGGCCGAACTGCTGCACGCAGCCACCATCGCAGTGGTGGGCGAAGTTCCGCTGGACCGGCTCTGGCACGCGGTCCCCTCCTATCCCACCATCAGCGAGGTCTGGCTCCGGCTGCTGGAGAAGTACGGTCTGTGACGCTTATTTGAACTGACCGGTCAGTTTGGTTAGTCTTGATACAGACTTCTTCTGCGAAAGGCAACCGTTGCTCTCAGCACACCAGCTCCAGGCCAAAGGACGCCGGGATCCGCTGCTTCCTCCCACCTCATTGACGGCTGCCCGCGGCGAGCTGCTGCTCGTTGCCGGCGACCGGCAGGACCAGCGCACCGCACTTGCGCTCCTGCTCAGCGGCAGGATGAAGGCCACCGGCGGTGGGCAGCCCAGCTGGGACAACAACTCCCGGACCAAGCAGCTCCGCCTCGCCGCCGCGCTGGTGGACTCCCCCGGCGTCAATGAACCGGAGGAGCACCTCAGCGTCCGCGACCTGGTGACCGAGGACCTGGCCTTAATCCCCCGGCGCTACCGTGGCGCCCTGCTTAGCCAACCTTGGCTGAAGGTCAACCGGTTCGAGGACATCGCAGACCTGTGGACGGAACAGCTCGAGCCCCAACGGCGGCTCGAGCTGCTGACGGCGCTGGCCCTGGCCAACCCGCGCACTGACCTGCTGGTGGTCGATTCCCCGGACCGGCACAGCGCGGATGACCTCACCTGGCTGCCCCGCCTGCAGGCATTGGCGTACGACGCCGGGCGGCCGCTCGCCGTCGTAGCGGCCGTCAGTGCCGTCCCCGCCTCGTGGGATGGGCCGGTTGCCGTCATCGGTAACGCGGCACCCGAACCCGCGCCGGAGCTGGCGACGGAGCCGGTACCGGCGCCTCAGGATCCGGCTGGCGCCCCGGCCGGTAAGCACTCAGCGGAGTCCCTGCCTGATCGGGAAGACCAGGAAACCGAACTCGAAACCGAGGTTGCCAAGTGACTGTCCTGCGGCTGGCCCGCTCCGAACTCAAGCGCATGACCGGCGGGCTGCTGCCCAAGCTGACCATCCTGGCGCTGACCATGGTCCCGCTGCTCTACGGTGCCGTTTACCTGTATGCGAACTGGGACCCCTACGGCCACCTCAACAACCTTGACGCCGCCCTGGTGGTGGAGGACTCGGGTGCAACCGCTGCCGACGGCACCCGGTTGGAGGCCGGAACCAAGGTGGCGGACAGCCTGGTGGAGGGCAACGTGTTCCATTGGGTTCCGGTGGCCAGTTCAACGGAGGCCGATGCCGGAGTCAGCAGCGGCCAGTACGCCTTCGCCCTGAAGATCCCCAAGGATTTCTCGGCAAACCTGGTCTCGCCGGGCAGCTTTGATTCCGCGAGCCAGGCCATGCTGAACGTCACCACGAACGATGCCAACAATTACCTCCTGAGCACCATCGTGGACAAGCTGACCACGGCCGTTCACACCACCGTGGCCAAGGAGGTTGGTGAGGAGACTGCCAACCAACTGCTCACCGGTTTCGGGACCATCCACAGCAAAATGGTCCAGGCCGCGGACGGCGCCGCCCGGCTCGCCGACGGCGTGGCCACGCTAAGGGACGGGACGGTCACCCTCCACGACGGGACTTCTGCCTTGAGCAGCGGAGCCGACCAGTTGTACGCCGGCCAGCTGAAGCTGCTGGATGGCGCCAACCAGCTGACCGACGGCGCGGGTCAGCTCAGCAGCGGATTGTCGACGCTGAAGGACAAGACCGCCACGTTGCCCACCGATGCCCAGACGCTGGCCTCCGGCGCGGCGCAGGTGGCTGCCGGGAATGCCCAATTGAATACCAAAGTGCAGGATGTGGCGTCCCAGCTGGAGGCAGCGGACCAGGGCCTCCGGACCCGGGTGGTGGAGTCCAACAGCAGGCTCGTGGCGTCCGGCGTCCTGACCCAGGAACAGGCTGACAAGGTGTTGGCCGATTTCGACGCCGCCGCAGCGTCCAGTCCTGTCGCCGCCGCCAAGGCCAAAATCCAGACGGACGCCGAACAGGTCCAGCAGTTGGCCGACGGATCCGAGGCGGTCAGCGTCGGCGCAGCCCAGCTGGCCGCCGGAATGCCGGCCTTGAAGGATGCCATCGTGCAGGCGTCGGCAGGGGCGAACCAGCTTCACACGGGGGCCGCAGCGCTGGCAACCGGTGAGCAATCCGCCGTCGACGGCGCCGCCGGGCTTGCGGACGGCGCGCGGAAGGTGGACGCCGGCGCGGCCCAACTCGTTGATGGTGCGGGCCAAGCCGCCACCGGTTCCCGGACCTTGGCCGACGAGATCGGAAAGGGGGCCGGCCAGGTCCCCAACCCGGACGACACCCAAAAGAGCAACCTCTCCCAGGTGATGGCCGATCCCGTTGCGGTCAGCAATGTCTCGCAAGCCAAGGCCGGTTCCTACGGCGCAGGGCTGGCACCGTTCTTCCTCACCCTCGCCCTGTGGATCGGGATCTTCATGCTGATCCAGGCGATGCGGCCCATTACCCAGCGGGCCCTTGCCTCGAACGCGCCGTCGTGGAAGATCGCACTGGGCGGCTGGCTGCCATTCCTGCTGGTCTCGGTGGTGCAGGCGTCCCTGCTGACCCTGGTGGTGGATGTGGGGCTGGGGCTGAACCCTGCGCATCCTGTCTTGATGTGGCTGTTCCTGCTTGCCGCGGCCATGGCCTTCAGCGCCCTCATCCAGGGGATCGTGGCCCTGCTGGGGTCACCGGGCAAGCTGGTGGTACTCATCCTGCTGGTGCTGCAGCTGGTGTCCTCCGGCGGTACGTTCCCGTGGCAGACCACCCCCGAGCCGCTGCATGCGGTGCACCAGGTCCTCCCCATGGGCTATGTGGTGACCGGAATGCGGCACCTGATCTACGGCGCGGACCTGTCCATGATTGTTCCCACCCTGGCCGGGCTGCTGGGCTACACCGTGCTGGGCGCTGCCCTCTCCACGCTGGCCGTGCGCAAGAACAAGTACTGGACGCTCAAGACGCTGAAACCGGAGATCGCCGTATGACCACCGAACCCCCGGCCGGGGCGAAAGGTCGCCGGCCTGCCCGGACCAACGCCACGCGCCAGAAGCTCTTTGACGCCTCCATGGAACTGATCGGCGAACGCGGGGCGGCCAACGTCACGGTGGATGAAATCGCCGCCGCGGCCGGGGTGTCCAAGGGCACCGTCTACTACAATTTCGGCAGCAAATCCGAGCTCATCGCCCAGCTGCTGCGGCACGGGGTGGACATCCTCAAGGCCCGGCTGCTTGAGGCCGCTGACGGCGGCGGCAGTGGCCGTGACCCGCTGCTGGCCATGGAAGCGATGATTGGCCAGGCCATGGACTTCATGGCCGAATACCCCTCCTTCGCGCGCCTGTGGGTCAGCGAGAACTGGCGGATCCCGAGTGAGTGGCAGGGCACGTTCTCGGTTCTGCGCGGGGAGCTCCTCGAGGTCGTCGGCCAGGCCGTGGAGGGCGTGGCCGCGGCGTATCCGGTGGATAATTCGGTATCGCGGGGCAGCCTCGAAACGGCCATCTTCGGCGCCTGCTTCGTGGTGGGGCTGGACCGGCAGACCTACAATCCCGAACGCACCCGTGACCAAAGTGTTGCAGCAATCATGGCCATCATGCGCGGCTACGTCCTGAAGGAGGCTGCGCCTCGGGGATGATGGAGCACATGCGCCATACCGGAAAGAGCGGAAAGTTTGCGGTGATCTGCGGCGTCGTCGCCGCCGGGCTGCTGGTGCTCACGGGGATGACCCTTGCCGAGCCGGTGTTCCTTGCGTTCCTCGGCGTCCTGGGGCTGGCTTACCTGGCTGCTGTTGCCGAGATTGTGGTGCGGCGCCGGCGTTTCGCCCTGCTCGCCGCGGGTGCCGGAACCGCACTGGCCCTCGGCTTTTCCCTGGCGTTCCTCAGCACCTGGACTCTGGCGTACGGTGACCAGTCCTCCTTCCTGGGCACTCCACTGCCCACCCACGACCCGGACAACTATTTCCTGGGTGCCGGCCTGGCAGCCGCGGCAACATTCGGGGTCCTCTTCCTGGGCGCGCTCTGGCCGGGAAGGCGGCGCGCCACGGCGGCCCGGAGACCCGCAGGAACCAGCAGGCGTCCGGCGTCCGCTCCACGGCCGGCTACCCGTGTCAACGCGCAGGCCCCGGCACGCACGGCATCGCAACGCACCCCATCACAACGGCCAGGACCGGCGGCGCGCAGCCCGCGTGCTGCCGCGCCGCGGACCGCCGGTCAGGCGTCCGGGTCACAGGTGTCCGGCTCTCAAGCGTCCGGATCACAGGCGTCCCCCGTTCAGCGGACGTCCGCCTCCCGCACTCCCGCCCGGGGGACGTCCGCAGCAGCAAAGCGGCCGTCGTCGTCCGTGTCTCCGGCGCCCAAACCGGCACCCAGGCCCGGCAGCGGCTCAGCCCCGCGCCGCTGACGGGGCCCGCCTCCCCGGGTGAGCACCGCCGTCGCGACGCCGCCCAGGAGGAGCAGCCCGCCCGCCAGTTCCGTTGCCGACGGCACCTCGGCAAGGACCAGCCACGCTGCGCTCATGCCGACCACCGGGACCAGCAGGGTGAAGGGCACAACGGCCGACGACGGGTGGCTGGCAAGGAGCCGGTTCCAGATTCCATAACCCACCAGTGAGGCGAAGATTGCCGTGTACAGCGCGCTGAGCACGGTGGGCGCCTGCAGCGTGGCCAGCGACTGCCAGACCGTATCCGGCCCGTCCACCAGCACTGACAACACGCCCAGCGGGAGTGGAACCACCGCCCCGGACCAGACCACCAGCCCCAGGCCGGACGCCGCTTTGGCCTTCCGGGCAATCACATTGCCGGCGGCCCACGACAACGCCGCGGCCAGGACAATGACCAGCGGGAGCAGCGGTGCCACGGCGCTTCGGCCTACCGCCACGAGGGCCAGTCCGGCGACGCCCAGCGCGACGCCCGCCAACTGTCGCCGGCTGGGGCGTTCGCCCAGGAAGCCTGCGGCGAGGAGGACGGTCAACAGGACCTGCGCCTGCAGGACCAGGGACGCGAGCCCGGCGGGCATGCCCAGGGCCATGGCGAGGTAGAGGAGGCCGAACTGGCCTGCACTCATGAAGAGTCCGACGCCGATGATGGCCTTCCAGCTGACGTCCGGTTTCCTGATGAAGAAGATCCAGGGGACCACCACGAGGACGAAGCGCAAAGCGACGAACAGCAGCGGCGGAAAGTCGTGGCCTCCGGCGTGCAGACCGATGTCGATGGCCACGAAGTTCAGGCCCCACAACAGGGCGACAAGGACGGCAAGGAGGGAATCGCGCAGGTTCACAATCCATACTCTGGCAGGCCGCACGATGAAGCACCAGCGCTGATAGGTACCGGCGATCATGTACGTTTGCTTCATGATTGATATCGGCTCCCTGCGGGCGCTCGCGGCGGTTGAACAGCACGGTTCCGTCATTGCGGCTTCGGAGGCCATGGGATTCAGCCCGTCGGCCGTGTCCCAGCAGGTGAAGAAGCTGGAGAAAGAGGCCGGCTTCGCGGTCCTGGAGCGCCGGGGCCGTGGGGTCCTGCTCACGGAGCGTGGACTGGCCCTGGCGGCATATGGCCGGCGCATCCTTGCCGAGTTGGAAGAGTTGCAATCCACGTTGCTGGCAGACCCGGCCAAGCCCAGCGGCAGCCTCCGCGTGGTTTCCTTTTCCACGGCCTGCCGCGGACTGGTGGGCCCGCTGCTGGCACGTCTTGAGGAGTCGGGAGCGGCGCTGGGTGTCACCGTGCTGGCCGAGGATCCGCGCGAGGCCGTGGCCCGGGTCGCCCACGGCGAGGCGGACCTTGGCCTGGTGCATAACTGGAATTCCGTGCCGCTGGTGATTCCGGAGCATCTGACGCTGGAGTGGCTGTGCGAGGATGTGGCGGATGTCCTGGTACACCGTACCCATTCCCTCGCAGGGCGCGCCGAGGTTGAGCCGGCGGAGCTTGTTGACGAACGGTGGATCAGCACGCCGGCGGGGGCGATCTGCAATGAGGCCCTGCTCCGCATTTTCGCGGACTTGGGGCGGGTGCCGGATATCCGGGTTTATGATCCCGATTTCGCGACGCATATCGCGATGGTGGAGCAGGGCGTGGCCGTGGCGCTCGTTCCCCGGCTGGGGCGCCCGGTACTCCCCCGGGATGTCATCGCTGTTCCCGTGATCAACCCGGTGCAGGCGCGCCAGGTTGGGCTCGTCCATCGCAAGACCATGACGGCCAGCCCGGGCATCAGGCACGTCGCCGGGCTCCTGCGCGGGATTGCCGGCGAGGTTGGCGCTAGTGGGCCCGGGGAACCTTGAACCTGGTGATCCTGGCGTCCTGCCCATCCAGTTCCGCCCAGGGCTTCTCCGTTTCCAGGACGGTCAGCGCACTGGTGGGATAGCGGGTGGCGGCGTCCATGTAGGCGTCATGGTCGGAATCCCGCGACGCGAGGTGCATTGCCAGGTCCTGCACGCCGGGCAGGTGCGCGATCAGCATCAGCGTGGTCACGGTATCCGGCACGTGGTTGACCACGGTGAGCATCCGCTGGGCCGAGGCCGCGTACAGGCCGTCCTCAAGCTTGGGCGTGGGCGCCTTGTCCCCCAGCTCGGAGCAGACCCATGTGCACGTTTGCCGGGTCCGCAGGGCGCTGGAGCACAGGATGAAGTCCGGAACGATGTTGTGCTTGAGCAGCCACCGTCCGGCGAGCGGCGCCTCCCGGTGCCCGCGCTCCTCGAGCGGCCGCTCGTGATCGGCCACGCCGCCCGGCCAGTCAGCCTTGGCATGGCGCATGATCACAAGGCGTCGAACATGGTGCGAACTCATGGCCCAAGCCTAGCCAATCCCGCAGCCGCGAAGGCAGGGACCCTGAGAACGGTTATCCGCAGAGCTAGATCGAGTACTCCGGAGCGGCCCAGACAACAACCTCGGGGTGCTCGTAGAACCGGTAGCCCTGGCCGCGGACCGTGCGGACGGTGTTGGCGAGGCGGCCCAGCTTGGAACGGAGGCGGCGGATGTGGACGTCGATGGTGCGCTCGTTGGGCACCTCTTCGGCGTTGCGCCACAAGCCTTCGAGCAGTTCATCGCGGCCCACGGTGCGGGTGCCGTTCTCGACGAGGTAGTTCAGCAGCTCGAACTCCTTGAAGGTGAGGTTCAGGGATTCGCCGTCGAGGTGGACTTCGCGGCGGGCGAGGTCGATCAGGACGCCGGAGGGGCGCGGTTCCTGCGGCTGGGCAGGACGGGCGCTTTCGGTGCGCTGGCGGGAGTTGACGGTGGGGTCGCCGAAGGTGGAACGGACGACGTCGAGCGCGGACCCGGGAGTTCCGGCGGGAGCTACCGCAACAGCGGCGTAGCTCTCGGCGCCGGAGACCAGTGACTGGGCGTACGCGCGGATCTCCTGGGCGAGCTTGGCGATGGAGGTGCCGGCTGCTGCCGCGGTTTCCTCGTCAATGCCCATGTACAGGACAAACCCGCGGGCCACGTTGTCGTTGGCCACGGGGCGAACCGCGTTCGGACCGGCAACGACCGGAGTTGGGGCGGTGACGGGAGCGGCCTCGGCGGGCTGGACGGCGCGGAGCTGGCCGTAGGAGTTCGGGTTGTATCCCTGCGGGGCGTAGCCCTGGGCGGGGAAGCTGCTTCCGGAAGTGGGAGCGAGCGCCGGGCGAGGGCCAAAGCCGGGGCGCAGGCCGGAGGGCTGGCCGGCCTTGGCGGCGTTACGGACGGAGATGTGGACGTATCCGGATGCAACTGACATGTATTGCTTACCTCAATGTGAATGGCCGTGTTCGCGGCTCGAATGCTGGATTCCCCGTGGACGCGGACCGAGGAAGGGCGCCCGACGCTGGGCTGGGGGGCGAATGCCTAAGAACTTCAGGGGTGCGAAGGTCAGGCGTGCATTCGACAACAGCGCATGTCGGCAGCAGCGGATGTGCTGGGCCAATATTCTGCGGCTGCAGGTGCTGTTGAGTTCTTGTTCACATTGGAAGTGTGCAGCGTAACAATGCCAACTTGCAAGTAACAATGGACTAATTCGTCCACATGGTGAGACAAAAGCGGCGATTGTGTTTTAGATCACTATTTCGCGATGGGGAAATAATAACGTTCGTTATCCGGAGAAGCGACTCAGATACCCATTTATTCGGAACATAATTCGATGGATGGCCCCTTTTCCGAATCTCCCCGAAATTCAATCGCTTGACATAGAATCGGCCGGACGACAGCCTGCCGTGTCCAGTCCCAGTCCTGCCGGCGGCAAGTTTTCTTGGCCCCGACAGCGGGCGTGGGCCGGCGGCAGGACCTGCGCACGAGTGGTACGGCGTGCAGTCGTCAGTTGCTGCTGGTCCCCGCACCGGCAGAGGTGCCGGCGGTGACAAGTTGGATGATCTGCGCCGCGTAGGCGTCGCCATTCTTCAATGCGGTCACGCGAACGCTGGCCCCGGTGGTCACGTTGGACAGGCCGAGGGTACTGCCGGTGGATGTGCCCCCGCGCTGCCGCATCCCCTGCGTGACCTGCACATCGGAGCCCACTGCGTAGGTGCGGGAGAGGCCGTCTTCGCTCTTGACCGTCAACGAGGTGGCCGAGACGTCCGTCACGGTTCCTGCCTGGCCCGCCATGGTCACATAGTTGGAACCTTCAAGGACCACGTATTCGGAGTGGATGGCTGCGTTCAGGCCTGCCGCCCCCATCCCCAGGCCGCCGGGTCCGCCGTCCATGCCCATGCCGCCGGCCGTGCCGCCGTTGGTTCCAGTCTGGCTGCCCGGCCCGGCCATGCCGTTTTGCCCGCCGGGACCGAACTGGCTGGCACCGCCAGCGCCTTGGGCGTTGGCGGCAGTTCCCGAACCGTTTCCGGCCGCGTAGGCACCGGCGCCGGCCGCGGCGCCCAGGACCACGGCAGCGCCCCCGACCAGCAGCCCCTTCTTTGCGGTCCAGGTGCCCTTGTTCGCGCGGGAGGCCGAAGTGGATGCGTATGGCTGCGGGGCGCCCCAGCCAGTGCCGGCGTTGGGCACCTGGCCGTTGGCCGGCGTCGTACCCCATCCTGCCGACTGCTGGCCGGGGACGGGTGCACCCCAGCCCTGCGCAGGCTGCCCCTGCCGCGACTCCCCGCGTGGATGCCCGTCCCGGGCCGCCGGGACCTCCCGGTCGGGGGCCGCACTGCGGTCGCTGCCCTCCGGTGCACCTTCCCAGACCGGGGCCGGCTGCCCGTTATGCCCTGATGCCCCAGGGACTGCCTGGTTGTTCTGCTGGTCCATTGTGTTCTCCAAAGAAGTTGAAACTGCTGGTGGTGATGCTGTTGTTCCATCAGGCTCTGCCGGTTTGCTGTGCGGGGGCTGTGCGGCAGGCCAAGTCCGCCTGTGACCTGCACGGTTCCCACGTACACGAGGAAGCGACTGGCCGCCGGCCCAGGTGGCTAGGCTGGAGCTCACAGCTGGAACACAGCAACGGCAAAGCACCGGCAAACCGGTAGATCGGAGAGTTGTCCCATGGCATCCCCGCACTCCATGACCAACAACCTTCCCCAGCTCACCCACCCCGACGGGTCCCCGATCAGGGCCCTGGTGGTCGATGACGAACCCAGCCTGTCGGAGCTGATGAGCATGGGCCTGCGCATGGCGGGCTGGTCCGTGGCCGTGGCCGGGGACGGCCCAACGGCCGTCAAGCTCGCAAAGGACTTCCATCCGGACGTCCTGGTGCTGGACGTCATGCTGCCCGGGTTCGACGGCGTGGAGCTGCTGGGCAGGATCCGCGCCTTCGCGCCGGAGGTGCCCGCGCTGTTCCTGACCGCAAAAGACGACGTCCAGGACCGGATCGTGGGGCTGGCAGCCGGCGGCGACGACTACGTGACCAAGCCCTTCAGCATGGAGGAAGTCCTGCTGCGCCTGCACCGCCTGGTCCAGCGCTCCGGCGTGGCTGCCATGGACACCGCCGAACTGGTGTTGGGCGACCTGGTCCTCAATGTCGACACCCGGGAAGTCACCCGCGCCGGGGAGGAAATCCAGCTGACTGCCACACAGTTCGAACTCCTGCGCTACCTCATGGAAAACCCCAAGCGCGTGGTGAGCAAGGCCCAGATTCTGGACCACGTGTGGGACTACGACTTCGGTGGCCAGGCGAACATCGTGGAACTGTACATCTCCTACCTGCGCAAGAAGCTCGAGGCCAACCACCCGCCCATGATCCATACCGTGCGCGGAGCCGGTTACGTTATCAAACCCGCAGACTAAGCCAAGGAAACGCATGTCATCGCTTTCCGGGGTTCCCCGGCCCACCGGCCGCTCCTGGTTCAACCCGGCCACCTGGCACCTCCGCACCCGCCTCATCCTGCTCTCAATGGTCCTCCTGGTGGCCATTTCGGGCGCGATTGGCGTGGTCAGCTACGCCTCCATGGACGTGGTCCTCTCCAAGCAACTGGACGAGCAGCTAACGATGGCTTCCCGCGGCCGCCCACCCGAAGGCAATCCCTCAGGCCGTCCGGATCCGCTGGACGCGCGCGGGCAGAGCGTGGGAACCCTCAACGCAAGGGTGGTAGGTGGCCAGATCACCCGGGAAGCCGGCTTCCTGTCATCGGACTTCACCCGCACGCCGCTGACTTCCCGCGACATAGCCACCCTGCAGGCACTCCCCCGCGACGGCAGCCAGGTGGACCGGGAGCTGTCCAATGGCCGCTACCGGCTCATGGCAACGCAGACGCCCTACGGCGACGTGGTGATCACCGGACTCCCGCTGGCAACCAAGGAAAGCACCGAAGCCTCACTGGTGCTGACGATGGTGCTTGTCTCTCTGGGCGGCCTTGTCCTGATCGGGCTGGCCGGGACAGCTTTGATCCGCCGGACCATGCGGCCGCTGGAGCAACTGTCCGACGTCGCCACCAAAGTTTCCAAGCTGCCGCTCGATGCCGGCGAGGTAGCACTGGCGGTGCGTGTCCCGCCGTCGGCGGCGCATCCCACCACCGAGGTGGGCAGCGTCGGGCATGCACTGAACCTTATGCTGGACAACGTCTCCAGCGCGCTGGAAGCCCGGCAACGCAGCGAGATGAAGGTGCGCCAGTTTGTTGCGGACGCTTCCCATGAACTTCGGACCCCTCTGACGGCCATCCGCGGCTACACAGAGTTGATGCGCATGACCGAAACCTTCACGGAGGACGGCCGGAAGTCGCTGGGCCGGGTGCAAAGCCAGTCGGAGCGCATGACTGCCCTGGTGGAAGACCTGCTGCTGCTGGCACGGCTGGACGAGGGCAAAGCGACCGAAACCACCGATGTGGACCTCACCCAACTGGTGATCGAAACCGTCAGCGACGAGAAGGTCATGGCCCCGGACCACACTTGGCAGCTGACGTTGCCCGACGAGCCGGTGACCGTCCGAGGCGACACCACCCAGCTCCACCAGGTGCTGGCCAACCTCCTCTCCAACGCCAGGAAGCACACGCCGGCCGGCACCACCGTAACCACAGGTGTGATGCGCTCCGCCGACGGCAGCGTGGTGGTCACGGTTACCGATGACGGACCCGGCATTCCCGCCGAATTCCAGGGCAACATCTTCTCGCGCTTCACCCGGGCCGACGCCGCCCGCTCCGGCTCCGAGGGATCTTCCGGGTTGGGGCTATCGATCGTCGAATCCATCGTCGCGGCCCACGGCGGCACCGTGGAACTGGTCTCCCGGCCGGGCAGGACCGAGTTCGCCGTCCGCCTTCCGTCAACCGGGCCTGCCACGGCCTGACTGCCCGGGCAGGCGGTGCTGACGCACCGGAAAATGAGCAGGGGCGGCACTTACACAGGTACGTCACAGGTTGCGCCTAAAGACCTCAAATGCGGCGGCGCCACCCTTGATTCATGACGCTCACCGACTCCACCTCAGGAACCCTGCCCGACGCCGCGGTGGCGCCGGTGGGCATTCCGTCACGGGGGCGTGCCGTACGGCGCGGCCCCGTGGACACCCGCACCGCCGTACCCGTCCTCGACGTCACCATCCCGGTCTTCAACGAGGAGCGCGACCTGGAGGAATGCCTCCGCAGGCTGCACGCCCATTTGCGCGATTCCTTTCCACACAGCTTCCGGATCACCGTGGCGGACAACGCCAGTACGGACGGGACGTTGAAGATCGCCGAACGGCTGGCCCGCGAGTTCCCCGAACTCGCGGTGGTCCACCTTGACGAAAAGGGCCGCGGCAACGCCCTGCGCAAGGTCTGGCTGGCCTCGCCGTCGCCGGTCCTGGCCTACATGGACGTGGACCTCTCCACCGACCTTGCAGCCCTGGCACCGCTGCTGGCGCCGCTGATTTCCGGCCACTCGGACCTGGCAATCGGAACCCGGCTGACCCGCAACTCCCGCGTTGTCCGTGGTCCCAAGCGGGAGTTCATCTCGCGCGGCTACAACCTGATGCTGCACTCCTTCATGGGTGCCCGGTTCAGCGACGCGCAGTGCGGGTTCAAGGCGATCCGCGCCGACGTCGCCCAGCAGATCCTCCCGTACACTGTGGACAACTCCTGGTTCTTTGACACCGAGCTCCTGGTCCTGGCGGAGCGGTGCGGCCTGCGCGTCCATGAGGTACCCGTGGACTGGATCGACGATCCTGATTCAAGCGTTGACGTGCTCCGGACGGCGCTGGCGGACGTCCGGGGCATGGCACGTCTCACCCGCGACCTGCTCTACGGGCGCATCCCGGTTCCTGAACTGCGGGCGGCCCTGGCTCGGGGGCCGCTGCCCGCATCGTCCCGCGCGGCCGAGCAAACGCGCGGCAGCAGCCTGTTTGGCCAGCTGGTGCGCTTCGCCGCCATCGGCGCCGCGTCGACCCTGGCCTACCTGGTGATCTTCGTGTTCTGCCGGGGGTTCATGGATCCGCAGCTTGCCAACTTCCTGGCCCTGCTGATCACGGCGGTGGCCAATACGGGAGCCAACCGGCGCTTCACGTTCGGCATCCAGGGCGGCAACCCGGTCCGGCACCACTTTGAGGGGCTGATCGTGTTCGGCATCGGCCTGGTGCTCACCTCGGGTGCGCTGGCGCTGGTCCACAGGACGACGACGCCGGACCGGTGGGCGGAAATCCTCACCGTCGTGGCGGCGAACCTTGCCGCCACCGCAGTGCGGTTCCTGCTGTTCCGGCTCTGGGTCTTCCGGGAACGGGCACCGCGCACAGCACCCGCCGCTCACCCCGGTCCCGGAACAGACCAAAGCCCCGGAGCGACACCCGCCGGAAACCCTGCGGCACCAACCGCCGACGACACGACAGCCACCGCCTCCACAGAAACGGCAGCATCATGACCTCCACCATTTCACCGGCAGGCGCCGGATCAACCACCGAATCAACCGGCGGCCCCCAGCACCCGTCAGGTGCCGCTGTTTCCGCAGCTGACCCCGAAAAGCCCGGGCCGCGCTGGGCCCGCTACGCTTTCGGCGGCCAGCCCCGCTGGGTGCGGCCCTCGGCCGCCGGCCTCCTGGTGGCCACGGCAGTCCTGTACCTCTGGAACCTGGCTGCCACCGGCTACGGAAACTCCTTCTACGCCGCAGCCATCCAGGCGGGCACCAAGGACTGGACGGCGTTCCTCTTCGGATCGCTGGACGCCGGCAACGCCATTACCGTGGACAAGCCGCCCGCCGCGCTCTGGATCCCGGCCCTCGCGGGACGCATCTTCGGCTTCTCTTCGCTGAGCATGCTGGTGCCGGAAGCGCTCATGGGCGTGGCCGCCGTCGGCTTCCTGTACCTCGCCGTGAAACGGGTCTCGGGGCCGGCAGCAGGCCTGCTGGCGGGTGGCGCCCTGGCGCTGACGCCCGTCGCGGCGCTGATGTTCAAATTCAACAACCCGGACGCCATGCTCACCCTCTGCCTGGTGCTGGCAGCGTACTTCACCACCGGGGCCATGGAGCGGGCCGGCTGGAAGTGGCTGGTCGCCGCGGGGGCCGTGATCGGCCTGGCATTCCTCAGCAAGATGCTGCAGGGCTTCCTGGTGGTTCCGGCGCTTGGACTTGCCTACCTGTGGGCAGCTCCCACCTCGCTGGGACGCCGGCTGGTCCACCTGCTCGGCGCACTGGCCGGGATCGTTGTGGTGGCCGGCAGCTACGTCGCCCTGTTCCAACTGACGCCGGCCTCGGAACGGCCGTATATGGCCGGGTCCACCACCAACAGCTTCCTGGAACTGACCTTCGGCTACAACGGCCTGGCGCGGATCACAGGCTCCGGTGAAGGCATGCCCGGAGGCGGAGCAGGAGGGCCCGCTGGCGCACCTGCTGGCTTCGGCGACGCCATCGGGGGCGGCTTCGGCGGAGCGGCAGGCGCACCCGCTGGCTTCGGCGGCGGCAATGCGGGGTTCGGCGGCGCGGCCGGCCTGCTGCGGATGTTCGGGACCAGCTTCGGCGGCGAGGTGTCCTGGCTGCTGCCTGCCGCCCTGGTGCTGCTGGTAGCCGGCCTGTGGTTTACCCGCCGCGAAGTGCGCACGTCCAGGAGCCGTGCGGCCCTGATCCTGTGGGGCGGCTGGCTGCTGGTCACGGCGGGCGTCTTCAGCTTCATGAGCGGCATCGTCCACCCGTACTACTCCGTGGCACTGGCACCGGCCATCGCGGCGCTGGTGGGAATCGGCGCGGTTGAACTCTGGCGGGGCCGAACGTACTGGCCGGCACGGATCACCCTTGCCGTCGTCGTCCTGGGAACTGCCATCTGGTCCTCGGTCCTGCTGGGCCGCGACGCGTCCTGGCTGCCGTCGCTGGGCATCGCCATCATCGTCCTCGGCGTCCTTGCGGCCGCCGCCATCCTCCTCCGCCTTGACGCCAAGGGCGCTCCGGGACGGTTCCGGCGCGCCGGGGCGTCCGCCGTCGTCGTGCTGTCCCTGCTGGCCGGAGGACTTGGAACGGCCGCCTGGACCCTTGCCACCGCTGCTTCCGCCCATTCGGGATCCATTCCGACGTCGGGGCCCGCGGGTTCGTCGGCGGGCGGCTTCGGCAACAGGGCTGCAGGGTTCCGGGACGACGCAGCGCTCCGTGGCGACCGGACCGACGGCACGGATGCGGCCGCGGGTGCCGGCGGATTTGATCCCGCGAATGGCGTCAACGGCGCCCCGGGTGCCGGCGGGGCCAGCGGCCCCGGCGAAGGCACCGCCGATGCCGCCGTGACCGCACTGCTGGCGGGCACCACCACGAAGTGGTCGGCGATCGTCTCCGGGGCCAGCCAGGCCGCCAGCCTGGAACTGGCCACGAACACCAACGTCATTGCCTTGGGCGGCTGGAACGGCGGTGATCCCTACCCGACGCTCGCCGAGTTCCAGGACATGGTGGCCAAGGGTGAGATCAGCTACTACATCGAAGGGGGCGCCGGCGGCATGGGGAGAGGCGGCATGGGCGGCCGGGGCGGCAACTCCGAGGTGGCTGCCTGGGTGCAGGCCAACTTCCAGGCCCAAACGGTGGGGAACTCCACGGTGTACCAACTCACCAAGTAGGACACGATGGCCGGCTATTACCCAACCCCGGTGCAGGCTCGCCCCGCTCCCGCTCCCGCTGCCCCCGGCCCCGCTGCCGCGGCCCGCGTGCGGCGGGATCCCCTGGCTCTCCGGCACCGGCTGGAACTGGCAGCAGTGCTGGCAGGCACCGCCGTGCTGTACCTGTGGAACCTCGGGGCATCCGGCTGGGCCAACGCTTTCTACTCGGCCGCCGCCCAGGCCGGGTCGCAGGACTGGGCGGCCTGGTTCTTCGGCTCCTCGGACGCTGCCAACTCCATCACCGTGGACAAGCCACCGGCGTCCCTGTGGATCATGGGGTTTTCGGTCCGGATGTTCGGCCTGAGCTCATGGAGCATCCTGGTTCCCGAAGCCCTGATGGGCGTCGGCACCGCCTTGCTGCTGTACCTGGCTGTCAGGCAGGCGGCGGCGCCGGCCACCGGTGACCCGCGGCTCGCCCACCGGGCAGGGCTGCTGGCCGCCGTGGTGCTGGCCCTGACGCCGGTGGCCACCCTGATGTTCCGGTTCAACAACCCGGACGCCCTGCTGGTGCTGCTCATGACCGCTGCCGGGTACGGGGTGCTCCGCTCCATCCAGGAGGACCGGCTGCGCTGGCTCCTGCTGGCAGGGGTCTTCCTGGGCTTCGGGTTCCTTGCCAAGCAGCTGCAGGTCCTGCTGGTGGTCCCCGGGTTTGCGTTCGCCTACCTGGTTGCGGCGCCGGCGGAGCTGGGCAGGCGGCTGCTGCACCTGCTCGCCACCGGTGCGGCGATGGTTGCCGCGGCCGGCTGGTGGCTGGCCGTCGTCGAACTCATCCCGGCGGCGGACCGTCCGTTCATCGGCGGTTCGCAGGACAACTCCATCCTGGAGCTGACCCTCGGCTACAACGGCCTGGGCCGGCTGACGGGCGACGAAACCGGCAGTGTGGGTGGCGGCAACGGCTGGGGCATTCCCGGCCTGCTGCGGATGTTCAACAGTGAATTTGGCGGCCAGATCGCCTGGCTGCTTCCCTCCGCCCTGATCCTTGCTGCGGGCCTGCTGTGGCTTGGGCGGCGGGCGCCACGGACTGACGCCGTCCGGGCCTCGGTGATCATCTGGGGTTCCTGGGTGCTGGTGACCGGGTTGGTCTTCAGTTTTATGGCGGGCATCATCCACCCGTACTACGCGGTGGCATTGGCACCGGGGATCGCCGGGCTTGCCGGCCTGGGCCCGGTCCTCCTCTGGCAGCACCGGCGGCAGGCCGCTGCGGCGGCCCTCCTCGCGGCATCGGTGGCCGCGGCAGCCCTGATGGCCTTCACCCTGCTGGGTACCACGTCCGCCTATGGTCCGTGGCTGCGCTGGCTGGTGCTGGCTGCAGGCCTGGCGGCCGCGGCAGGGATTGGGCTGGGCAGGTTCATTCGCCTGCGCTCGGTTCAGCGGACGACGACGGCGCTCGCCATTGCGGCATCGCTCGCCGGACCGCTGGCGTTCTCCATCTCGACGGCGGCGACGGCGCACAGCGGGGCCATTGTCAGTGCAGGGCCGGCGACATCGTTCGGCGGCCCGGGTGGGTTCGGCGGAAACCGGGCCGGCGGGTTTGGTGCGGGCGGGAGTGCCCGGCAGTTCAGCGGCCAGGCCGGGGCAGGCCAGGCCGGCGCAGGCCAGACCGGGGCAGCCCCGGGCGGCGCAGGCCAGACTGGACAAGGCCAAGGTGCCGGCGGTGGCCGAGCCGGCGGGATGGGTGGCATGGGTGGCCTCCTTGGTGCGCCCACGCCGTCGGCCGAGCTCGTGGCCGCACTCAAGGACGGTGCCTCGAACTACACCTGGGCCGCGGCAGTGGTCGGTTCGAACAATGCCGCCGGTTACCAACTGGCCACGGAACTGCCGGTAATGGCTGTGGGCGGCTTCAACGGCACCGACCCCTCCCCCACGCTGGAACAGTTCCAGACGCTGGTATCGGAGGGAAAAATCCACTACTTCATTGCCGGCGGGACCATGATGTCCAGCAGCGGTTCGGACGCCTCCACCCGGATTGCGCAGTGGGTAGCATCTACCTTCCCGTCGCAAAGCATCGGCGGGACCACGGTCTACGTCCTGGCGTGATAATCGGTCACGGGGGCAGCCCGGCAGCAAATCGGCGCGCCAGGAATCGTGACTTCCGTTACCCAAATGTGACTTATGCGTGATCTTCCTGTACCGTCGATTGGGTGCGGTCCCCGTTCGGGCCGCATATCCCGGGTTGACGCCAAGCTCTGCCGCTTCCCGGATTCCGCTTGAGCAACGGCAGAGGCGGGGGACCCACCGTCCCGGGCATTGATTGCCCTTGGGGTTAAGCCAGCACGTGTTTGTTCCGTGCGGCCGGATGCCCTCATCCGAACCCGACAGCTAACTCCGCAGGTGTGAGAGGCGATCAATCATGTCTAAATCCATGGCAAAACCATGCCTGCAAACCAAGGCAAAACACCGGGCCAAACCCCAGCCCGCCAAAAAGACCACCCTGGGCCGGCGTACTGCAGTCCTCGCGGCATCCTGCGCGGTGCTGGTTGGCGTTGGCGCGGCAGGCCAGGCGACCACCAGCATGACCCAGGCGTCGTCCACCGGGTCAAACTCTTCAAATTCGGCGTCGGACGCTCAAATGAGCATCGAGAAGAGCGAAATCCGGTCCAGCCCGGCCGCGAATCCCGCTCCTTCCGCCATCAGCGTGGCGCCGCAAGCGGCCGAGCCGGCTCCTGCGCCCGCACCCGGCGCCCCGGCAGCTGTAGCACCCGCCCCGGCGCCGGCCCCCGCACCCGCTCCTGCCCCCGCCGTCGCGGTTAACGATCCTGCGGGCGCCCAGGCCTATGCCGCCAGCCAGCTGTCTTCCTTTGGCTGGGGACCGGACCAGATGCAGTGCCTCCAGACGTTGTGGACCAAGGAATCCGATTGGACCACCACGGCCACCAACGCCAGCAGCGGCGCGTACGGCATCGTCCAGTCGCTGCCCGCAGAGAAGATGGCCAGCGCAGGCGCCGACTACCTGACCAACTACCGCACTCAGATCAACTGGGGCCTGGACTACATCAAGAAGAGCTACGCCTCACCCTGTGGCGCATTGAACTTCCACCTGGCACACAACTGGTACTAGGCAGCACCGCACCAACGCAAAACCGCGGGCCGCGTCACCATGATGCGGCCCGCGGTTTTGCGTTAACCGGCGTCCTGCGCGGCGTCCTGCCCGGCGTTCCGCCACGGGATGTACTGGACAGACCACCTGTTGCCGTCCGGATCGGCGAAGTGCAGGAAGTGGCCCCACTGCTGCACGTCCACGTCGCTGACATCCACGCCGTTGCCCTTGAGCTGGCGGTGGGCGGCCTGGATGTCGCTGACCACCAGCTGCAGGTTGGAACCGGTGCCGGGCGGAGCGTCGGTGAGCCCTTCGCCGATGCAGATGGAGCAGGCAGAGCCGGGCGGCGTCAACTGCACGAAGCGGATCGAATCCGACGGTCGCTCGTCGTAATCGGCGTTGAAGCCAACCTTGTTGACGTAAAAATCCTTGGCGCGGTCCACATCGGACACAGGGACAAAGACGAGTTCAAGTTTCCAGTCCATCCGCACAGGCTAGCGGCGGGTAACCGGCGTGGAAAAGGGCCGGTGCTACCCGGCGATGCCGTACAGGCGGTCGCCGGCGTCACCCAGGCCGGGAACAATGTAGGACTTTTCGTTGAGCTTCTCGTCAATTGAAGCCAGGACGATGTGTACGTTGGCCCCGGACAGTTCCTCCTCCAGCCGGGCCAGGCCCTCCGGGGCGGCCAGCAGGCAGATGCAGGTGACGTCGGAAGCACCGCGCTTGAACAGGAACTTGATGGCTTCGCGCAGCGTTCCGCCGGTGGCCAACATCGGATCCAGGACAAAGACCTGGCGGCCGGTCAGGTCCTCGGGGAGGCGCTCGGCGTACGTGATGATGTCCAGGGTTTCCTCGTCCCGGGCCATGCCCAGGAAGCCCACCTCTGCGGTGGGTACCAGCTTGGTCATGCCCTCCAGCATGCCCAGGCCGGCGCGGAGGATGGGGACCACCAGCGGCGTCGGCTTGGTGAATGCGGTGCCGACAGTGGTGCTGACCGGCGTTTGGATGGTGACGGGCTCGGTGCGGACCTCCCGCGTGGCCTCGTAGGCCAGGAGGGTCACCAGCTCTTCCGTCAGCTGGCGGAAGACCGGCGACGGCGTGTTTTTGTCCCGCAGGACGGTGAGCTTATGGGCGACCAAGGGGTGGTCAACAACGAGAGTGCGCATCCCCCAAAACTATCATCCGGCGCTGCCTTTACCGGGTCCGGAGGAGCCGCCGTCGTGCAGTTCCTCCGCCACCACGTCGCGGACAATGGGGCGGTCGAACGACGGGGCGGCACCCACGTGCTCCCGCCTGCGGACGATGTGGAACAGCCGGTGGGCCAAAATCACCACGCCCACCCAGGTGAGCCCCAGCAACCAGCCAGCCATCACGTCTGTAAGCCAGTGGTGGCCAAGGAAGACCCGGCTCAACCCCATGGCGATGATGAACACCGCACCCGCCGCTATGGCCGTGACCCGGACGCGCATGGCCTGGAACTGAAGGCAGATCAGGTAGGCCACGAGGCTGATCACCACCGTGGTGTTCAAGGTGTGCCCGCTGGGGAACGACGGCGAGTCCTCATACGGCGGAACGGCGTCTGCGTGGTCCGGGCGCGTGCGGCCCACCAGCTTCTTCCCGAAGGTGGTGGCGGTGATGGATACGGCTGCAGCACCGCCAATCAGGATCAGGGGACGCCAGTTGCGGCTGAGGTAGGTCAGCCACGCGGTGAGGATGCTGGCCAGGATGGGCATGCCGATGCCGCCGCCAATGTTGGTAAACCCGGTGACGAACGCATCGAGCCCAGGGCTGCGCAGGCTCTCGGACAGGGCCAGGGCAGGCTTGTCCAGGTTCGCCAGCCCCGCGGAGTCCACCACATTGTCGTACACCTCGGCGCCGAGAAGGGCGAGGGAGACGATGACCACGCCGCCCACGAGGATGGTGAGGAACAGCGCCGCGTAGGGTTTGAACCAGGTCCCCAAGCGGTCCCGAAGCGTATCCATGGTGCCTCCCGGCATCGGTAAGTAACCTGAGTATCCCCGAAACTATCATTGAGCCATGCAGTTGCCCGAAAAGAAACACGATGCCTGGATGGGCCTTGCGCTCGCGGAAGCCCATCGCGCCCTCGCCACAGAGGATGTGCCGATCGGCGCCGTGGTCATAGGGCCCGACGGCGGGGTGCTGGGTTCCGGCCGAAACCAGCGGGAGGAACTGGGCGACCCCACAGCCCACGCCGAGGTGGTGGCGATCCGGGAGGCTGCCGCACGGTTGCAGGAACGGGCAAGGCTCGACGGCGGCCGCGGCGACGGCTGGCGGTTGTCCGACTGCACCTTGGTGGTCACCTTGGAACCCTGCGCCATGTGCGCGGGCGCGATCGTCCTGGCCAGGATCCCCCGGGTGGTATTCGGGGCGTGGGACGATAAAGCGGGTGCCGCAGGATCGGTCTTCGATATCCTGCGCGAACGCCGCCTCAATCACTGGGTTGAGGTGTACCCGGGAGTCCGCGAGGAAGAATGCGCCCTGTTGCTGCGCGAGTTCTTCGCGGCGCACCGGAGCAGCCTTTAGATCCCTCCGGCGGCGGGGGCACCTCCCATCAGTCCTGCGACGGGGTTCAATCAGTCCCCCGGAGGGGTTCCGTCAGCCCGCGCCTCCAGCAGGGCCAGCAGGCCCTGCGCCGTGCTGCTCCAGCCGGGGAGCTTCTGCCGGGCTTCCACTGCTGCTGTGCGCCAGCTTTCCCGGACGCCCGCGTCCTCAAGCCAGCGCCTCAGGACCCCGGCCAGCCGGCCCGGACTCTCCTGTCCCCCAACGGGCAGGGGAACCGCTGCCCCGGGAAGTCTTGGTTCGCCGTCGGACGTTTCCAGTCCGGCGAGGCTGAGCGCCTCCACCGCGCCGGTCCCCGCCCGGACCAGCACGGGGATGCCGTGGGCGAGGCTCTCGGTAACGGCCATCCCGAACGCTTCCGTCCGGGACACCAACAACGTCAGGTCCGTCCGGGCCCACTGCGTTTCCAAGGGTTCGCCGGTGAGCTCGCCGGTCAGCCGCAACCGCTCCTGCAGCCCGCTGGCAATGACCGCAGACCGAACCTCCCGCGCGTAGCCAGGATCTGCCTGGTCCGACCCCACGAACGACGCAGTCCAGTCAAGGTCCCGAATCCGGGCCAAGGCCTCAACCACCAGCAACTGGTCCTTGTTGGGCAGCAGCGCCGCGACGACCGCCAGGTGGGGCGGCGTGGAACCGGGCGCCCCGGGTGCCGGGTCTACGCCGGGGAGGACAACCCGCGCTTCGGGGAGTCCGCGTTTGCTGAGCTCGCTTGCCGCCCAGGTGCTGGTGCAGATGACGCCCGTTGCGGCGCGCATGGCCCTGGCTTCGCGCCTGAGGGCCTCGCTGCCCGCATTTTCCGGCACGGGCATATGCACCAGGACCCATGTTTGCCGTCCGGCCTTTGCAGCAAATTCCAGTTCGTCCGGAGCGCCTACCGCCACCAGTCCGTCCACTATCGTCACTGGCTGCCCTGGATCTGTTTCCCGGTCCGACGCACCCAGCAGGGCGCCCAGCCGGCGTCGTTCGTGTCCGCCGGCGCCCGGCCAGCTGCCCTCGACGGCGATGACCTCCACCTCGGCGCCCAGTGCCTTGAGGCCGTCAACCAGGCGCGCGTTGTAGACGTTGCCGCCCGAGCTGTGGCGGATATTGCCCGGAACGAACAGCCGGATGGGGCGCACTGTCAGGCGGACAGGTCCAGGGCGTAGGTGGCCCAGGCGTCCGGATTTTCGCGGAGGGTAACGTCAATGCCGGCGAGCTCCCGGCCGTCGTCGCTGTCCTTGATGTTGGCGAAGACTGCCTGGGCGATGTACTCCGCCAATGCTTCGGTGGTGGTGAGCTTGCCTTTGAAGTCCGGGTGGTCGTCCAGGTTGCGGTAGTTCAGGCCGCCCAGCACTTCCTCGATGATGGTCCCGGCGGCTCCGATGTCCAGGACGATCGCGTCCGTGTTCAGGGCACGACGCCGGAAGGTCACCTCAGCGACGAATGTCGCCCCGTGCAGTGCTTGTGCGGGCCCGAACGCTTCCCGGGGAAGGCTGTGGGCGATCATGAAGTGGCTGCGGACGGTCAGGCTGAACATGGGTTACCTTACGTTTTCGGAATTGTGGGTAGCGTTGCTGGGGGCCGGGTTGCCCGACGGGTACTCGACGACGTGGCACAAGGCCTCCAGCGTGCCGTTGGCCAGGCTCTGGACCACCTCGGGAAGGTCCTCGAACCGGGACGAACCGGTCAGGAAGGCATCGAAGACGGGGTCCTTGAGCAGCGAAACGGCAAGGTTGAGGCGGTCCGCATTGGTGCGGCGGTGGCGCCGGGCCCGGGCCACCATGCCTACCTGGCTTGCCCGGATGGACAGCCGCCGCGCGTGGAAATCCTCGCCCAGCGGTATGGTGACCGTCCGGTTGGCGTACCAGGACATCTCGATAACGTCGCCGTCGTCGCCGACGAGCTGGAGGCTGCGCTCCAGGCCTTCCTGCGAGGCCGAGCAGTGGATGACAATGTCGCAGTCGGCCAAGGCTTCATCGGGGTGGGCGAAGTCGACGCCCAGAGCCTCCGCCAGCTGCCTCCTGGCCGGGTCCACGTCCACCAGTTGCAGGCGCTGTAACGGGAACGTACGCAGCAGGGTGGCGACCATGCCGCCCACCAAGCCGGCGCCGACAACCGCAACCCGGTCCCCCAGGCGCGGCCCGGCCTCCCACAGCGCATTGACTGCGGTTTCGACCGTTCCGGTCAACACCGCGCGCCGGGACGGGACGTCATCCGGGATCCGCGTCAGGGACTCCAGCGGAACCACATAACGGTCCTGGTGTGGGCTCAGGCAGAAGACGCGCGCGCCTTTCCAGTCCTCGGGCCCCTCCTCCACAACCCCAACGGAGAGGTAGCCGAACTTTACGGGCCCGGGGAACTCCCCTTCCTGGTGCGGGGCGCGCATCTGCTCCGCGACCCGGGGCGGAACAGCCCCGGCGTGGACCACCATTTCGGTGCCCCTGCTGATACCGGAGTACAGAGCGCGGACCAACACCTCGCCGGGACCGGGTGCGGGCATTTCTTCGGGCCTGAGCTCGCCGTGCTGCTTTGCGGTGGTCCAGTATGCGGTTGCATGGATCGGAGGCTGTGAATTCATCATCTTGCTGATGAATCTAGCCGGACGTGCAGGTGCTGGGAAAGTCCGGCGGCGGCCGGCGGTGTCCGTGTCGAGGCATGGGTGACGTACGCGCGGGTATCGGACGGCCCCGTGTCATGCGGGTTTGTTTCATGCGGGAGCGTGAAGGATCCGCGCCAGGCTTTCTTCTCCCGGCGACAGCCCGAAGTAGGCGAAGTCGGGGTGGCTGCCCGGTGGTCCGCCGGCCTGGCTCCCTCCCTGTTTCAGTTGCGGTGGCCAGTGGGTTGGTTCCCAGTCTTGGTGTTCGCTGGTGTAGTGGCGGCCGGTCGGTGAGGTCCAGCCGGGTGGTTCGGTTTTGCTCGCGGGTGTGGGTTTCCAGCCGGTGGTGTGCCGGAGGCGGTGATGTTTCGGGCAGGGTTGTCCCAGGTTGGAGATTCCGGTGCTGCCGCCGTCGGCCCAGGCGAGGATGTGGTCGGCCTCGGTATCCAGGGAGTTGGTGCTGCAACCAGGGAACGGGCATTTACCGTCCCGGAGCCGGAGCCAGTTCCGCATGGCCTTGCCCACCCGGTAGCTGGTCCGCCCGATCTCCAGCGGCGCCCCGTCCCGCGGGTCCACGAGCACCCGGTAGAACGAGCCCGCCCCCTCCGCGAGCAGCCGCCGGGCCATCGAGGGCGGGACCGGCCCGTACCCGTCCAACACCGCAGGCTCATCGGTCAGACCCAGCAGGGAGAACACCGGCACGGTCACCAACACCTGCGCCCGGATCGAGGATGACAAGCCGGCCGCCGCCCCGTCCCCGGTCCCGCGCAGGGCACCGAGTCCCTCGCTCAGGCCGTCACCACCTCCGCCGGCCCCGCTCCCGCTGCTGCCGGTGGCGGGGGTAAGTCCGTTAGTGAGGATCGCGTCGGCAAACACATCGGCCCGGAGTTGGGTGAGGGTGCGGGTCTCGCCCGGGCCTTGAAGTCCGCGGGCCACGGCGGTGAGCCGGTTCCAGGCCGCCGCTCCCTGGTCTGCGGGCAGGTACGCGCCCAGCCACGCCATCCCGTCCCGGTCCGGCCGGTACTCCACCCGCCGGTCCACGACTCCCTTTGCGTGGCGTTTCTCAATCGACCCGGCATGGTGGCGCTCCCGCCAGGCCCGGGCCTTGGCACGGAACCGGTGCGCCGGCATCTCCCCCACCGGGCACCCCCGCGCCCCATCCTGTGTGTCGGGGTCCAGGAAATGCGCCTCCAACGCCGCCGCCCCGGCAGGATCAAGGCCCGCGGTCTC
>NZ_JBFRDA010000022.1:0-56809 GCF_052113345.1 Pseudarthrobacter sp. YAF2
CGGTGGTGGTTTGATGGCAACGCCCCTTGACCTTGAATTGCCGGCCACGGGTCCGGCGCTGGTGGCCCATGCCGCCGGTGACCTGCGGATCGATGAGGTCCCGCTGCCCCGGCCGGCAGCAGACGAAGCGGTGGTGGAGGTGGCGTTCGGCGGGATTTGTGGTTCGGACCTGCATTACTGGCTACACGGTGCGGCGGGGGAGTCGATCCTGAAGGCGCCGCTGGTCCTGGGCCACGAAATTTCCGGGACGGTGGTGCGGGCCGCGGCCAACGGGGCAGGCCCGGTGGCCGGGACCGCCGTCGCCGTCCACCCCGCCACGCCGGGTCCCGGCGCGGCGCGGTATCCGGCGGACCGGCCCAACCTGTCCCCGGGGTGCACGTACCTGGGCAGCGCCGCCCGCTACCCGCATACCGATGGGGCGTTCAGCCGGTACGTGAACCTCCCGGTGCGGATGCTCCGGGCCCTGCCGGCGGGACTGGACCTGCGGACCGCAGCATTGATCGAGCCGGCGTCCGTGGCCTGGCACGCGGTGTCCAGGGCCGGGGACGTGGCGGGCAAGACGGCGCTTGTAGTCGGTTCCGGTCCCATCGGCGCCCTCGCCGTCGCAGTCCTGAAGCGGGCCGGCGCCGCCCGGGTCACCGCCGTCGACCTGCACCCCAAACCCCTTCAGATCGCCCGCGCCGTCGGGGCCGATGAGGTGATCAACGCCGCGGACACCGCAGCGATCGCCGCCGTGGAGGCCGACGTCGTGATCGAATCCTCCGGCAACCACCACGGCCTGGCCTCAGCCATCACCGGCGCGGTCCGCGGCGGGACCGTGGTCATGGTCGGGCTGCTGCCCACCGGCATGCAGCCGGTCCCCATCTCCCTGGCCATCACCCGCGAACTCGACCTCAAAGGCTCCTTCCGCTTCAACGACGAAATCGACCAGGTCATCACCGCCCTCGCGGACGGTTCCCTGCACATCGAGCCCGTCATCACCCACGAATACCCCCTCACCCAGGCACTGCAGGCCTTCGAAACCGCCAAGGACTCCACCAGCTCGGGCAAGGTGCTTCTGAGCTTCGGCGATGCGGGGCAGATCCAATGAGCGGCCATCTGCCTCCGCTGGTGGTGATGGGAGTCTCCGGCTGCGGGAAGTCCACCGTTGGCGCCCTTTTGGGCCGGCGGCTCGGCATGCCCTTCCTCGACGGCGACGACTTCCACCCCGCAGCCAACAAGGAGAAGATGGGCGCCGGGATTCCGCTCACCGACAGCGACCGGGAACCATGGCTCGCCCGCCTGGGGCAGTTGCTTGCGGGAACGGACGACGACGGTACGGCAGTTGCGCCGATCGTCGCCTGTTCGGCACTCAAGCGCCGTTACCGGGACCTGCTGCGCAGCGCAGCGCCGGAGGTTGTCTTCATCCACCTCACCGGCACGGAGGCCACCATCGGCGCGAGGATGGATGCCCGTGCCCACGAGTTCATGCCGCGAACCCTGCTGGAATCCCAGTTCGCGGCGCTTGAGCAGCTGGAAGAGGATGAGGCGCACGTCCTGGCCGACATCACCCAGCCGCCGGAACTCCTGGTGGAATCGCTGGCCTCGCAGCTCAAAGCCCTGTCCGCCCGGGCCGAACTCAAGGCCACGTCCGGGGGCTGAAGCAGCATCCACAGCAGCCCGCACTGCTTGGACCACAAGAGCGTTTCCGTCGGAGTGGAGGTAGGTAGACTGGTCTACCTACCTCCACCGCAAGGAGCCCCATGCCTGCATCCAGCATCCCGGCACCCGCCCGCCGCCCCGCCAGGGAACTGCTGCTCGACGCGGCCGCGCGCCTCTTCTATGCCCGCGGCGTGGCGGCCACCGGGATTGACACGATCACCGCCGAGGCCGGCGTGGCCAAGAAGAGCCTTTACAACAACTTCACGTCCAAGGCGGACCTGGTGGACGCCTACCTGCAAGCACGGCACGAGGAATGGCTGGGCCTCTACCGCAGCCGGCTGGAAGGTGCCGTCACCCCGGCGGAGCAGGCACTGGCGGTTTTCGACGCGTACCTGGACCACGCAAACGCCGCCTACCAGCATGGGTTCCGCGGGTGCGGGCTGCTCAACGCTGCGGCTGAACTGCCCACGGGAGATCCTGGCCGGGCGGCTGTACGTCAGCACAAAGAGGAAGTGCAGGACCTCCTGGCCCGGCACGTCACGGCACTGTTGCCCGGGCGTGAAAGCCAGGTGCCCGCCGTTGCCGCCCACTTGGCGTTCTTGCTTGAGGGAGCCATGGCCAGGGCGGGCCTGGAGGGCGGCGACGCGCCGCTGCGGCAAGCCCGTACCATCGCCGCGCAGCTGTTGGATGCACTGTGAACACCATTCCACGCCACCCGAAAGCGCAGCTCTGGGGAACCTTGTCCGTGGTGGCGGCGTCCGTCCTTTGGGGGACCACCGGGACGGCCGCCACGTTCGCGCCGGGCGTGAGTCCCCTGGCCATCGGCGCGGTGGCCATGGGGGCGGGCGGGTTGCTGCAGGCTCTGTACGCCGCACGGCATATTGCCAACCAGCCAGGCGGCCTGCTGCGTCGGTGGCGCCTGGTGCTGCTGGGGGCCGCGGCGGTGGCTGTCTACCCACTGGCCTTCTACAGCTCAATGCACCTCTCCGGCGTGGCCGTGGGAACGGTAGTCTCCATCGGCTCGGCGCCCATCGCGGCGGCACTCATCGAGCGGGCAGCGGACAGGAATCCGCTGCGCCGGCGGTGGATTGCCGGCGCGCTGCTGGGGATTGGTGGAGCGGCGCTGCTGTCCTTTGCAGGGCACGCCCCGGCCGGATCCGCGGCCGCCCCGGATTCCTGGACCACCATGGCGGGAGTCCTCCTGGGACTGCTGGCCGGCAGCACCTACGCCCTCTATTCATGGGCAGCTCACCGCGTGATCGGCGGCGGGGTCACGCCCAGGGCCGCCATGGGCACAGTCTTTGGCCTGGGCGGGCTCCTCCTAATGCCGGTCCTCGCCGTCACAGGCGGCCCGCTGCTGGCGTCCTGGACCACCATCAGTGTCGGGGCCTATATGGCGGTTGTGCCGATGTTCGCCGGCTATCTCCTGTTCGGCTGGGGCCTGGCCAGGGTGGGCGCGAGTACGGCCACCAGTATCTCGCTGCTCGAAACGGTGGTGGCTGCCGTGCTGGCGGTACTTGTGGTGGGGGAGAGGCTTCCGCCTCTCGGCTGGCTTGGCGCTGCCGCGGTCCTGGCCAGTCTGTTCATCCTGGCGCCGCGGCCACGCGCGGTACCAGGCGCACCCGCCATCACCGGTCCACAATTAGCGGCGGTGCCGTCAGGCGGTGGGCTGCCGCCGCGTGCTCCGGTTCAGCCCGATCGGGCCCAGCAACAGGCAGGCGCCCAACCCCAGCAGCAGAATTCCTAGCACTACCGCGCCGGGGGCCGGCAGTCCTGCCCCCGCCAGGATGAGCACCAAGCCGATCACGGCTGCTGCCAACCCGGGGAAAAGGCCGGTGGGGAAACGGCGCGCTGGATAGCCGGACAGCAGTTCCATGGCCAGATGGGGATCGTCCGCGATCAGCCCCAGTTCCAGCTCCTTGAGCAGGCGTCGCTCCTCATCGGACATTGGCATGGCAGCCCCTGTATTCCCTGGGAGGCGGTTCCGGTATCGACCGTAGGAGTCTTCTACCGCTTAGTCAATAGCCCGGCCACCCGGGCGGCGGTCACTCCAGGACGTCGTAGCGCAGCTCATTGCCCAGCACCCGCACGCCCTTGGTGGGAACGTGCGGTACCGCCTTGTCCGGCGGCATCAGGTGTTCAACCGGCACGTTGGCCAGCAGGACGCAGTGGTCTGAGATCAGCCTGCGGTGGCAGCGCCACCACAGCGTTTCGCTGCACATGATCGCCGTCTGGACGGCCTGGGAGCCGGTTACCAGTTCCTCGACAGCTGCGGCGAAGTCTTCGCTGCGCATGTAGGCGGCATAGGCGCGGAAGGACTCATTGCGCAGGGCCGTGTCCGGGGAATCGGGAGGCAGTTTCCGGAAGCCGCCCAGCCGTCGCTCCCAGCGGTAGCCGATGCCGGCAGCAGGCAGCCAGTCGGCCATGCGATCCTTGCCGAAATGCGGATACTTGCGGCTGCCCGGCCCAATCCGGACATCCACCAGCGATTCCGTCCCGGCGGCGCGGAGCAGCTTGGTGAAATCCTCCTGGGACGCGGTGCCGTGACCTACGGTGAACAGGGCCTTCATCGAAGCCATCATAGGCACTGGACGGTGGAGCTCTGCCGGCGGAAATCAGAAGGCACGACGACGGTACCGGCCTTCACGGGGCGCGGCACCTGGGTGCGGGCCGGCCGGGAGCCCGCTACCGGCGTCGTAATTCCGCGAACTCGATGGACGGGACAATGGCGCCCGCGTCCCGCTCCACGAAGTTGGTGCCCGGTGGAACAAGTTCGTCGATGGCGTCCAGGACCGTCTCGCCCAGTTGGACGTCCGCGGCGCGGAGGTACGCCTGGAGGTGTTCCTCGCTGCGCGGGCCGATAATCACGCTGCTGACGGCGGGGTGGGTCAGGGCAAAGCCTACGGCCAGGTCAACCAGGGATATCTCCAGCTTGTCCGCCAGCCGGGCCAAAGAATCCGCGGCGAGCAGCTTCCGCTCACTCGACGGCCCGGAAATGTCGTACCGGCCTGGAAGCGTGTGCACCCGGGTGGGCGGCTTGCCTGAGTCCAGGACGAAGCTGCCGGAGAGCCAGCCGCCCGCCAGCGGGCCGTAAGCGAGGACGCCCAGGCCGTACTGCTGGGCGATGGGCAGCACGTCGCGTTCATTGCCACGGACCAGGAGCGAGTAGGGAACCTGGTTGCCCAGCGGTGGAATCAGGTGGTTGGTGGTGGCCAGCCACTGTGCCTCGACAAGCTGGGCCGGCGTAAACACCGAGGTGCCGTAGTAGAGGATCTTGCCCTGGCGGATCAGGTCGTTGAGGGTGGTGATGGTTTCCAGCACGTCGGTGTTGTAGTCGGGCCGGTGCGCCTGGTAGAGGTCGATGCGGTCCGTCTGCAGCCGGCGGAGGCTGCCCTCGACGGCCTGGGTGATCCAGCGGCGGGAGTTCCCCGAGTGTGCCGGATTGGGGCTCATCTGGCCGTGGAACTTGGTGGCCAGGAAGACGTCGTCGCGCCGGCCGCGCAGGGCACGGCCCACCACCTGTTCGGACTCGCCCTGCGAATAGACGTCGGCCGTATCAATGGCCGTGATGCCGGCATCAAGCGCCGCATGGATGATGCGGATGGCGTCATCCGCGCCGGTGGGGGCGCCCGGCGGGCCGCCGGTCCCCTCGCCAAAGTTCATGGTGCCCAGGGTGAGTGGGCTGATGGGGGTGCCCGACCGTCCGAACACCCGCAGTTCGCTAAGGCCCATCTCCGGTCTCCTCCATATGGTTGCCGCGCCGTGGATCGTCATGACGCTACACAGATTCCGCAGACCACCGCAGATTTCCGCCTTAGTCCTTCTCTTTTCTTCGCATGAAGTAACCGGAGGGCCCGGGATGACGTTTTGTGGCTTCGCCGACATCTGCGGTCCGGGTTTCGCCCCGGCTGCGCCCTGCAATAATCTGAACCAACGGTTGTGCACTGGGGTGTCAGCTCCCGGGGCAACAGGCAGCACTGTAAGTTCGGGACCATCACAGACGAGGCGGACACCCATGACGGCTTCAGACCAGCAGCACGCACCACGGCCATGCATGCCCGCAGACCCTCCCGCCGCCCAGGCGCCGGTGGATCCGCACCTGCTCCAGCAGTTGGCGGACGCGCACGGGGTTGGCACGACCTTCCAGGGGTGGGACGGGCTCCCGCACTCCGTTGCCGAATCGACGCTGATCAAGGTGCTCGCCGCCCTGGGTGTGCAAGCCGATACGAACCAGCACATCGAAGCTGCCCTGGCGGAGGCGGAACTGGCGCCATGGCGTCGGATGCTGCCGCCCGCCGTCGTCATTAAGCAGGGCGAGCCCGCCCAGGTCCCGGTCCACGTCCGGGACGGCGCCACGGCCCGGCTGACGGTCACGCTCGAAGGCGGCGCGGGCTCACTGGAGGCGGCCCAGGAGGACGTCTGGGTCCAGCCCCGGGACGTCGACGGCGTCCCGACCGGCCGTGCCACCTTTTCCCTGCCGCCGGACCTCCCCTTGGGCTGGCACACCCTGCACGCCGACGCCGAGGGCGCCACGGCCACCGCCACCTTGGTGGTGACGCCTGCGCGGCTGGACACGGCGGCACCGCTGGTGGAGCGCCGCGGTTGGGGCCTGGCCACGCAGCTGTATTCGGTCCGGTCCAAGCGGTCGTGGGGCATCGGCGATTTCGCGGACCTGGCGGACCTGGCAGCCATCAGCGGCGAGCGCGGGGCCGACTATGTGCTGGTCAATCCGCTGCATGCGGCTGAGCCGGTTCCGCCGGTCCAGCCCTCGCCCTACTCACCGTCCACGCGGCGGTTCTTCAACCCGCTGTACATCCGCATTGAGGCGGTTCCCGAGCTTGCCTACCTTCGGCCGCGGAAGCGGGCGGCGCTGGAAAAGCTGCACGAGGAAGTCGCCGGGCTGAACAGGGACGGTGCACGGCTGCACCGGGATGCTGTGTACGCGGCGAAGCTGCAGGCGCTTGAGATGCTATACCACACGCGGCGCTCGCCGGCCCGGCAGGCAGCGTTCGACGAGTTCTGCCGCATCTCCGGGAGCGGCCTGGATGATTTCGCGCTGTGGTCCGCCATCAGGGAGGACCTCGCGCCGGACGATCCGCTGTGGACGGACCCGGCCTGCGCCATCGGAACACGTGAGGCGGAGGCGCTGCGGGAGAAGCTCGCGGACCGGATCGGGTTCCACCGCTGGCTGCAGTGGATCTGCGACGAGCAGTTGGAGGAGGCCCAGCAGGCCGCGTTGCGCTCCGGGATGCGGCTCGGTGTGGTGCACGATCTCGCCGTGGGGGTGGACCACAGCAGTGCCGACGCGTGGACGCTCCGCGGCGTGCTGGCGCCGGCCACCAGTGTGGGTGCGCCGCCGGACATGTACAACCAGCAGGGCCAGGACTGGGGCCAGCCGCCATGGCACCCCACCCGGCTTGCCGAAACCGGCTACGAGCCGTTCCGCAACATGCTCGCCACCGTGCTCAGGCACGCCGGCGGTATCCGCGTTGACCACATCCTGGGCCTGTTCCGGCTGTGGTGGATCCCGCAGGGCAACGCGCCGGGGGACGGCGCCTATGTCCGGTACGACCATGAGGCGCTGATCGGCATCCTCGCCCTCGAAGCGCACCGCGCAGGTGCCGTGGTGATCGGGGAAGACCTGGGCACGTTCGAGCCATGGGTGCGCGACTACCTCGCCGCCCGCGGCATCCTCGGCACGTCCATTCTTTGGTTCGAGTACGACGGCGATTCGCCGCTTGCGCCGGAAAAGTACCGTACGCAGGCACTCGCCAGCGTCAACACCCACGACCTCCCGCCCACCGCCGGCTACCTCGCCGGGGACCACGTGGCGTTGCGGAGCCGTCTTGGCCTGCTGGAGCGCTCCGAGGAGGAAGAGCGGGCCGAACACAACGCGTCGCTGGAAAAGATGTTCGCCCTGCTGCGCGAACGGGGGTACCTCTCCGAGGTGGCTGCCGGTGGACAGTCGGCTGAGGAACACACCATCGAGGCGCTGCACCTCCTGCTGGCCCAGGCACCGTCGGTGCTGCTCGGCGTGGCCCTGGTGGATGCGGTGGGGGAGCGGCGGGTCCAGAACCAGCCCGGAACCACCGAGGCGCTGTACCCCAACTGGCAGGTTCCGTTGGGCGGCCCCGACGGCAAACCCCTCTACCTCGACGACCTTCCCGCAAACAAGAGGTTCAATGCGTTGCTCGCGGCGGTGGAAGGGGCCCTCCACGGGTCTTGAATGGTCGTCAAAGGGGTGTAGCTGCCGATTCAAAGAATATTGCTGGCTGTGCCGGAGGTCGTGGTTCCATCCTTCTGCCAGTTCGCCCCCGTTTCCGTGAACCGGGCGGGCCGTTAGCATGGGATTCCGGCCATGGCAGAAGGGGCGCGGGTGCCGTTTCTGCCGTTTCGGATGTCCAAGCATGGCCCGTTTGGAGCTTTTGGTCCCTGGCTGCTGGCTGGCCACGGTGCGGGTTGCCGCCGGTTCACTGAGAGGCGTTCATATGCCAGTTCCTGAATCAAGCGCTGTTGACAGCCACCCCACTGCGGCCTTCGACCACATCGTGACGCTCCTGCGCTCGGCTGGCTGCGTTTTCGCTGAGGAGGAGGCCCGGCTGCTGCTGTCGGAAGCCACCGGGCCTGCGGAACTCGCCCTTAATGTCCAGCGCCGCGCTGCGGGGATGCCGCTGGAATACGTCCTCGGCTGGGCGGAGTTCGCCGGCCGGCGAATTCGTGTTGAGGCGGGCGTCTTCGTCCCGCGGCGCCGCACTGAACTGCTGGTCTGCCAGGCTGTGGCGCTGCTGTCCACCAGCCCGTCTGCGGAACCTCCGGTTGTCGTCGACCTGTGCTGCGGGTCCGGCGCCGTGGGAGCGGCTATGATTCGAGCGCTGCCCGGAGTGGACCTGCATGCCGCTGACATCGACGCCACAGCCGTGGAGTGCGCGCGGCGGAATATCGAACCACTCGGCGGCAGCGTTCATCGTGGCGATTTGTTCGAGGCGCTCCCATCGACGCTGCGCGGCCGGGTCAGGCTGCTGGCTGTCAACGCCCCATATGTTCCCACCGAAGCCATCAGGACCATGCCGCCCGAAGCCCGGCTGTACGAGCCGGCGATCTCGTTGGACGGCGGCGCGGACGGACTGGACTTCCATCGACGCGTTGCCGCCGGATCCATCGAGTGGCTCGCCCCCGGGGGGCACCTGCTCATCGAGACCAGTGAACGGCAGGCGGCCGGAACTTCTGCCATCATGGCCGCGGCCGGGTTCCGGACAGAGACCGTCCGTTCGGAGGACCTGGACGCGACGGTGGTTGTGGGCCGTGTACCGCCGGGGATCGGCAAGGACTAAGCCAGGGGAAGGCCAGCGTCACCTGCTTAAGACAATGCTGGCCGCCGCGTCCCCCAAGGATCGCGACGGCCAGCAAAGCGATTCAGTTGTAGCACAAGACTGGTCAAGTCCGCTTGTCACGCGGCTGAAGCACGTAACCAAGGGCGCGGACCAGGAGTCAGGCTTTTCCTCCGGCCCCGTCCGAGGTACCAAGGTTGGTGGTCTCCGGGTGGGTGCTGTGTGCGGGGATGTGGTCCTCGCCCAGCCCTGCCGCGTCACCAGTTGGGGATGTACCGGCGGCGGAGGACTTGCTCCCGCCGGACGTCCCGTCCCGGTGCATTGCAGAGCCGATCACGGTGCCTGCCCTGCGGGCGGCTTCGCCCAGTTGGTCGGCCACTTCGGGCGCCTTTTCCTTGACGGCCTCCGTTGCCACGGCCACCTTGTCCTGGACGGGCTTGCTGTCCCAAATACCGGCCGCTCGGGCCTTCAGCTTGTCGTAAGCTGCACGGCCCGACCGCGAGCCGAGAACGTAGCCGATGGCGACGCCCACACCTAAAAGAAGCTTGTTTTTCACGATGAACTCCTGCTCTGCGAGAAGGTTGTCAGTTCCGGCCCGGCCAGCGCTTGCCCGTTACCGGAGAAAATGAAAGCCGACTTGGGGAGGGTGTCCCCAAGCCGGCTTCCTGGCTTGCCCGTGCAGTTAGCCGCGGGCGCTGCGCCTGGTGACCATGCCGTAAATGGCAAGGACGATCAGCGAGCCGACGATCGCCAGCAGCCAGGTCTGGATGGAGAAGAACTCCTGCAGTCCACTGCCGAAGATCATTCCGCCCAGCCAGCCGCCGAGGAGCGCGCCAACAACGCCCAGGATCAAGGTGATGACCCAGCCGCCACCCTGCCTGCCCGGGAGGATCGCCTTAGCGATCGCACCAGCGATAAGTCCGAGAATCAGAAATGCAATAAATCCCATTTGTCGCTCTCTTCCTACGTAGAGGAGGCCTCCGGGTCCCGGAGGCACTTCATCCTTCTGGCTCAATAGTAATCATGCTTACTATCTTTTTGCCAACCCCGTTCGTCGAAAAAAGTGCACTTCAGGCTGATTTTAGTGCCCGGTTTTGTCGGAATCGTTGCCAGCGCCGGGACCGTCGTCCAGGACTGAAAGTTCCGCTAGATCCTGCGGGTCCAGGGCGAAATCGAACACATCCAAATTCTCCTGCATCCGCTCCGGAGAAGAGGTCTTGGGAATCGTTACCAATCCGTTTTGTATGTGCCACCGCAGAACCAGTTGGCCAGGGGATTTTCCGTGTTTTTCAGCGAGCTGCGCCAGGATGGGCGCGCCCAGCAAACCCGCGCCCTGCCCGCCCAGTGGACTGTAGGATTCCGTGACGATCCCGTGCGCGGCATGGAACTCGCGCTCCGCGGTCCGGGTAATCGCGGGGTTGAGCTGGACCTGGTTGACCGCCGGCACCACATCCGTCTCTGCCATCAGGCGCTCCAGGTGGGCCGGCTTGAAGTTGGACACCCCGATGGACCGGACCTTTCCCTCGGCCTGGAGCCGTTCAAACGTCTGCCAGGTGGAAACGTATTGGTCCCTGCCAGGCAGCGGCCAGTGGATCAGCAGCAGGTCCACATAATCCAGCCCCAGACGCTTCAGGGACCCCTCCAGCCCCGCAACGGCGCGGTCGTGGCCTTGGAATTCACCGTCCAGCTTGGTGGTGACGAAGAGTTCGCTGCGGTCCAGGCCAGTGGCCCGGATGCCGTTGCCCACACCACGTTCGTTGCCGTACTTCACCGCGGTATCAATGTGCCGGTACCCGGCTTCCACGGCCTGCACGACGGCGGCCGCCACCTGATCGTCGTCCAGCGGCCAGGTGCCTAAACCGAGTTGGGGGATGCTGTTGCCGTCGTTGAGGGGGATGAGCGGTGCAAGTGTCATTCCCCCAGTCTCCCTTGTAGCGGCCGTCCTGGCTCGCGGGAGGGCGGAGAATCTTTCGGCCTCCCTGAGGGGGCGGCAATTCAACGCGCCTTGAGGTCCTCCTGCGCCAACATGTCCTTGACGACGGCGGCAACCCTGGCCGCCCCGGCGCCTCCCATGACAATGGTGTAATGGTTGACGCCAGGAATCAGCTCTGCCCTCTTCAACGGCTGGCCATGCAGGTGCGTTTCCACGATTTCCTGCGTGTAAAGGCCGGGGGATTCATCGCGAAGTCCTCGCGGCGCCCACAACAGCACGGTGGCGTGGCGCAGGTTATCCAGCGCACGGCGGACTGATTCCCCTGCCAGGAGGTCCCTGGAGTCCTCGCTCATGGCTTCCACGACGGTCGATGGGTGAAGGTCTGGAGCTTCACCCATCAGGTCGTAGCGCGCATAGGCTTCCACGTCGGTGTTCCAGTCTGCTGCGAAGGCGGGATGATTTCGCCAGAAATCCAAGTAGGTTTCGTGGTCCGGGAACGTCATGGACAGCCGGGCGGCGGCCGGCCCGAGGATCGCCTGGATGGCTTGGTCCACGGTGACGCCGGCGGGTACGGGAAGGGGCAGCCCGCCGTCGACCAGGACGAGCGAGCTGATCCGGTCGGGATGGAGGTGTGCAAACACCTCGGCCACGAACGCTCCCATGGAATGCCCCAACACCAGGACCTGCCTGGCCGAGACCGCGTCGAGGACGTCAGCCAGGTCCTGGGCGTGCGACGCCATGCCGTAGGGGCCGGGCAGGCTGTTGCTGTGTCCGCGTCCTCGCAAGTCGGGCGCAATGATGCGGACGCCGGGGAGCGCGTCGGCCAGGACCGCCCACTGCATGTGCGAGGACGTCACCCCGTGCACGGCAAGAACGGTGGGCGCCCCGGCATCAGGTGACCCCCAGACCGCGGTACGGAGGAGGCCGCCCCGGACCGGAACGTCAATGGTGGTGTACTCGTTACGGCTGGGCGCGGTCACGGGCCGGGTCCCTTCGGGAGATCGGAACGGTGGGGTTTGTCGAGGCTGGCACGATTCGGCCCTGGAAATTACACCTAGGCCGGGTCCTCGGCCAGTTTCCGCTTGAGGATCTTTCCACTCGGTCCGAGCGGGAGCTCGGACAGGATCCTTACTACGCGCGGGTACTTGTAGGCCGCAAGCCGGGTACTGGCGAACTCAATCAGCTCGGCCTCCGTGAGGGTGGCCCCCGCGTCCAGCACAATCGCTGCCGCGACCTCCTGTCCATGGACGTCGTCCGGAATGCCGTAGACGGCGGCGCTGACCACTGCCGGGTGCGTCAGCAGGACTTCCTCGACTTCCCGCGGGTAGACGTTGTAGCCGTTGCGGATGATCATGTCTTTCTTGCGGTCCACGATGGTGAGGTAGCCGTCGTCGTCCTTTGTCCCAAGGTCCCCGCTGCGGAACCAGCCGTCCACCATGGCTTCTGCCGTGGCCTCCGGGCGGTTGAGGTAGCCCTTCATCAGCAGGTGTCCGCGGATGACGAGTTCGCCGAGCTCACCGCTGGGCAGCAGCTCGATTCTCTCTACCACCTCCGGCCGGGCGATTTCGATATCAACTCCCCAGATCGGGACCCCGATGGTTCCAGGCCGCGGCGCGGTGCCCACGTGGTTGAACGCCGCCACGGGTGAGGTCTCCGTGAGGCCGTAGCCCTCATGGATTTCCACGCCGAAGACGTCCCGGAACCTGTCCATTATGGCCAGCGGAAGCGATGCTCCGCCGGAGATGCCGTACCGCAGGGAGGCCGGCCGGTCCGGCACCGTCTTGGCAGCTTCCAGGAGCGCCACGTACATGGTGGGCACGCCTAGGAAGATGTTCACGTCGTGCTTCGCCAGCAGCTTCAGGGCATCTGCGCCGGTAAAGCGTGGCATCAGGACGATCGTGGCGCCGGCGCGGAGCCCGGTGTTGAGGACCACCGTCTGGCCGAAGGTGTGGAAGAGCGGCAGTCCACCGAACAGGACATCGCCGGGCTTGAAGTCCATCACGCTGGTCAGCAGGACGCTGGTTTGTTCCACCAGGGCGAAGTGCGTGCCCAGCGCCCCCTTCGGCTTGCCCGTGGTGCCCGAGGTGTAAAGAATCGTGGCCGTGTCCGAGGGGCGGCACGGTTCGTAGGTCCGGATCGGCTCTGCGGCGGCGGCCTCCGTCTCCAGCCGGGGGAACCCGTCGTCGTCCGGGGCCAGCACCGTCAAGACGTCCACTCCGCTGGCCGCGGCGCCTGCCGCGCCCTCAGCCAGGAGCGGGGCCGCGCAGATCAGCAGCCCGGCCCCGCTGTCCTGCAGGACATATTCGATCTCGCGGGCCTTGAGCAGGGCGTGCACAGGGACAACGACGGCGCCCAGGGACAGGATGGCGTAGTACACCCGCGCGAAGTCCGGAACGTTGGGAATCAGGACGGCGACGGCGTCTCCCGGGCCTACGCCGCGCGCCCGCAAGGCCCCGGCGTACGTGCGGGTCTGGTTCCACAGGTCGCGGTAGCTGACCTGGTCCTCACCGACGAGGAGGGCGATGCTGTCCGGAGTCCGGTGTGCCGATTCGGCCAGGATGGCTGCGACGGAGATGGTGGCGAAGCCGTCGGCGGAGTTGGTGTTGTTCATGGCCTGCTTCTTTGGTGGGAGGGTCACGCTGGTGGGAGGGTCAAACTTTGAGAATGAGGGCGTCGCCTTGGCCGCCGCCCCCGCAGAGGGCTACGACGCCGGTGCCTCCGCCGCGGCGTTTCAGCGCCAGCGCCTGGTGCAGCACCAGGCGGGCGCCAGAGGCACCGACGGGGTGGCCCAGGGCAATCGCGCCGCCTTCCGCGTTCACGGTTCCGGTGTCGATGCCAAGATCGTTCGCGGACTGGATCAGGACCGACGCGAAGGCCTCGTTGATTTCCACCAGGTCCAGGTCCTGCATGCTGAGGCCTTCATTCTTGAGGGCGCGCTCGATGGCCCGGGCGGGCTGGGAGTGCAGCGATCCGTCCGGTCCGGCAGTCTGGCCGTGCGCGCCGATCTCGGCGATCCACTCCAGCCCGGCGGCAATGGCGGCGGCCTTGCTGGCAATCACCAGCGCCGCGGCACCGTCGGACAGGGGGGACGCCGAGCCGGCGGTGATGGTGGCTGCGGCATCCTTTGAGAACGCGGGCCGGAGCTGCGCCAGCGATTCCGCGGTGGTTTCCGGCCGGATGCCCTCGTCGTGCTCAAGGGTCACGGCGGGGCCTTTGCGCTGCGGCACCTGGATCGGTGCGATTTCCTCCGCGAGCACGCCGGCGGTGCGGGCCGCTTCGGCGCGCTGGTGGGAGCGGGCGGCCACAGCGTCCTGCTCGGCACGGGTGATGCCGCGCTCGGCGTTTCCGGCGTCGGTTGACTCGCCCATCAGCTTTCCGCTCACCGGGTCCTGGAGCCCGTCGTGGTTCAGGGAGTCGAGCATGGGGGCATCGCCGATGACGACGCCGGCGCGAAGCCCGGGGACCAGGTGCGGTGCGTTGGTCATCGATTCCTGGCCGGCAGCGACGATAAAGTCCGCTTCGCCGGTGCGGATCATCCGGGCGGCGTCAATGACTGCCGTCAGCCCGGACAGGCAGAGCTTGTTGATGGTGATGGTGGGAACGTCCCAGCCGATGCCGGCGGCCAGGCTGGCCTGCCGTGCAGGGCCCTGGCCGGCGCCGGCCTGGATCACCTGCCCCACGATGACGGCATCGATTTGCTCCGGGGCCACGCCGGTCCGTTCCAGCGCTGCCCGGATCGCGTGGGCGCCCAGCTCGCTCGACGAAAACGGCGTGAGGCCGCCACGGAACCTGCCGAAGGGCGTCCGGGCGCCGCCGAGGATGACGGGGATGTTGGCGTTCTGGTTCAAGAACAGTCCTTTCGGGAAGAGGGGCGGCCAAAGTCAGGCGGTAGGGCTCAGGCGAAGGCGGAGACGCCTGTGATGCCGCGGCCGATGATCAGCGCCTGCACGGTTTCGGTGCCTTCGTAGGTGTGGATTGCTTCGATATCGGCCAGGTGCCGGGCCACGCGGTTGGCCAGCAGGATGCCGTTGCCGCCCAGGAGGTCGCGGGCATTGGAGGCGATGCCGCGGGCCGTCCGGGTGCAGGTGTACTTGACCAGCGAGGCCTGTTCCGGGGTCAGGGTGCCGGCTTCGTCGAGCCGGGTCATCTGGACCACCATGAGCTGCATGGTGGCCAGTTCGCTGAGCATCCGCGCGAGGCGCTCCTGGATGATCTGGGAGGCGGCCAGCGGGCGGCCGAACTGCTTGCGCTGCCTGGCGTACTGGACGGCCGTCTCGTAGCAGGCAGTGGCATGCCCGACGGCGGACCAGGCCACACCGAGGCGGGTCGCCAGCAGGACGCGGGCGGTGTCCTTGAACGTGCGTGCGCCCGGCAGGACGTTCCCTTCGGGAACGAAGACGTTCTCCAGCCGGATGTGGGCCTGCCAGATGGCGCGAAGGGCCAGCTTGCCTTCGATCGTGGTGGCTACGTAGCCGGGGGAGTCTTGCGGAACCAGGTAGCCGTGGACCTGGCCGTCGTCGCCGCGCGCCCAGACTACGCTGACTCCGCCGATGGAGCCGTTGCCGATCCACTTCTTTTCGCCGTTGAGCAGGAAGCCGCCGTCCGTGCGGGTGGCCGTGGTTTCCAAGGCCACGGAGTCGGATCCATGGGTGGGCTCGGTGAGGGCAAAGGCTGCGTACTCCGTTCCGCGGGCGATCGACGGCAGCCAGCGCTCCTTCTGTGCCTCGGATCCGCACTCCGCGACGGACCGCAGGGCAAGGCCGCCCTGGACCGCGATCATGGTGGCCACGGATCCGTCCCCGCGGCTGATTTCCATGTTCACCAGTCCGGCGGCCATGCTGCTCATCGGTTCGAAGCCGTCCACGGTGATGCCGTCGCGGAGCAGGTCCAGTTCGCCGAGGCGGTGGAGGAGGTGCAACGGGTACTCGCCGCGTTCCCAGTAGCCGTCGATGACGGGGAGGACTTCCTCCTGGACGAAGCGGCGGGCGCGGTCCCAGTACTTCCGGTCTTCGGCGTTGATGCCGGCGAGGACGGAGGCAGGATCGGTGCCGAGCGCCTCGGTGAGAAGGTACTCGGGTTCCACCGTTCCGGCCGGGAACTCCGGCGCACTTCCGGTGGCGGTGGGCGCGGGGGCGGGCGACGTCGTTGTCATGTCTGCATCCTCTGGTTCAGCGGCGGCCTCGGGCCGAACGGGTGATGTGGCTCACGCCGCATCGACTAAGAATGCACTGAAACGCAGTTCCACGTCAAGAAACTCCGTACCACGCCTCCCGAAGGTCAGGGCAAGGCATCGCGGACCGCTTGGGCGATGGCGTCCTTGTCCGCCGGTCCGGCGAGCACGGTGACGACGACGGTCGCCGCCTTTTGATCCGGGGCATCGGCAGGCGCGGCAGGACCGAGGAGCGCCGGCCGGAAGGTTTCGGCCAGGGCTGCGAGTTCGCTGGCCAGGGCTGCTGCCCGTGCTGAGTCAGGCTGCCCGGTTTCCCGGGCGTTGGGCGCCCCCCGCAGCCACTGCCGGAGGAAGGCATTGTGCACGGCCACCACGGCTGCGGCGAAGGCAACGGCAGCGTACTCGCGCCGGCCGTCCTCGGGCAGGTTGTCATTGAGGTACCGCAGGAAGGCCCGCTCATACCGGTGTGAGGTGACCAGTTCCCGGTCCCGGAGGGCCGGCACCGCCTGCAGGAGCCTGTACCGGGCCAGGGATGTTGCGCGGTTCTGCAGGTGGTGGTCGAACACCAGCAGTGCCGCGTCCGCCACGGCGGCCAGGGGCTCCAGCCGCGACTCGGCGAGCCGCTCGTTCACCTGGTGCAGGATGCGCTCGTGGTCAGCGAAGACCACATCCTCCTTGGATCCGAACCTCCGGAAGAACGTGCTGCGGCTCATTCCCGAGGCTTCGGCCAACTCCTCAACAGACGTGGCATCGAAACCCTGTTTGGCCAGGAGGTCGATGGCGGCGGCAACAGGCCCGTCGGCAGGATGGCTGGGAGGGGGCGAGGTCATGCGCCGAAATCTAGCACAGCAGCAATATGGCCGGCCTGCCGCGGGATGCTGCGGCAGGCCGGCCACGCCGGCACCTTCGGATCAGGCGCCTTGCCGGGACCAGCTGATGAGCTTGTCCGAAAGCTGCGTATAGGCCTCGTTGACCTGCTGCAGCTCCGGATGGGCGTCATGCCACTGGACGATTTCCCGGGCGCCGTCCGCAAACGGGATGGTGGCCGAGTAGTCCGGGACCAGGGACTTGATCTTGGTGTTGTCGAAGACCACCGAATGGGACCGGTCGCCAAGCAGGTTGGAACCCAGCTCCTGGTCGTGCGCGGCGATGGTCTGGGATGCCACATGCACCAGTTCCGGTTCCTTGACACCGGCAGCCCGTGCGAAGAGCCGGTAGATCTGGTTCCACGGCAGGTACTCGTCGGAGGTGATGGTGTAGCTTTCGCCCACCGCCTGCGGCCTTCCAAGCAGGCCCACAAACGCCTTGGCGAAGTCCTTGCTGTGCGTGAGCGTCCACAGGGAGGTGCCATCGCCGTGCACCATGACGGGAAGCCCGCTCCGCATCCGGTGGATGTCCGTCCAGCCGCCCACCATGGCGATCTTGGTGCGGTCGTAGGTGTGCGACGGCCGGACCACGGTCAGCGGAAAGTCATCCTCCCGGTAGGACCGGAACAACAGCTCCTCGCACGCGATCTTGTCCCGCGAATACTGCCAGAACGGATTCTTCAACGGCGTGGATTCCAGGATGGGCAGCCGCGTTGGCGGCTTCTGGTAGGCGGAGGCGGAGCTGATGAAGACGTACTGCCCCACCCGGTCCCGGAACAACTCCATGCTCGTTTGCGCCTGGTCCGGGGTGTAGGCGATGAAGTCCGCCACGGCGTCGAACTCCCTGCCGCCCAGCACCTCGCGGACTGCGGCCGCATCACGGACGTCCGCGTGCAGCACTTCGGCGCCGTCCGGAACCGGCCTGGTGGATTGGCCCCGGTTCAGGATGGTCAGCCTGTGGCCCAGCGCGACGGCGCGTTCTGCCGCCGCCGCGCTGATGACCCCGGTGCCACCGACAAAGAGGATGCTCCGCGGCGCCACGGTGTCGGCATTCCGGGAAGTCACCACGCGTAGTCTTCCGGTGCCGTGCGGTGCCCGGGGAAGATGTCGTCCAGCCGCTTGAGCGCGTCCGCGTCGAGGGTGACGTCCAGGGCGCGGATGGCGGCATCCAGTTGTTCCTGCGTGCGCGGGCCCACGATCGGGGCGGTCACGGCGGGCTGGTGCAGCAGCCAGGCCAGTGCCACGTCGCCGGGTTCGTGCCCCAGTTCGTCGGCGAAGTCCTCGTACTGGCGGATCTGGTCCTCATGCTTCTTCAGCGTCTCGGCGGCGCGTCCTTCGGTGCGCCGCACGCCCTGCCGTTCCTTCTTCAGCACGCCGCCCAGCAGGCCGCCCTGCAGCGGCGACCAGGGGATCAGGCCCAGGCCGTACTGCTGCGCCGCCGGGATGACTTCCAGTTCCACCTGCCGCATGAACAGGTTGTAGATGGACTGTTCGCTGACCAGTCCGTTGTAATTCCGCCGCCGCGCCGCTTCCTGGGCCTGGGCGATGTGCCAGCCGGCGAAGTTGCTGCTGCCCGAGTACAGGATCTTTCCTTGCTGCACTGCCACGTCGATGGCCTGCCAGATCTCGTCCCAGGGCGTGTCACGGTCGATGTGGTGGAACTGGTAGACATCGATGTAGTCCGTCTGCAACCGCTTGAGGCTCGCATCCAGCGCCCGGCGGATGTTCAGCGCCGACAGCTTGGATTCGTTGGGCCGGTCCGTCATGGTGCCGTACAGCTTGGTGGCCAGGACGCTGTGCTCGCGGCGCTCGCCGCCCTTGGCGAACCATCGCCCGATGATCTCCTCGGTCCAGCCGCGGTGATCGGCCCCGCCGTATACGTTGGCGGTGTCGAAGAAGTTGATGCCGGACGCGTGGGCGGAGTCCATGATGCTGTGGGCGTCCGCTTCCTCCGTTTGCGGCCCGAAGTTCATGGTGCCAAGGCAGAGGCGGGAAACTTTCAGGCCGGAGCGGCCCAGGTGGGTGTACTGCATGGAAAATCCTTTCGAGGGTCGGGCGTGTCCGCCCGGAGGTTGAGCTTGTCCGCCCGGTGGTTGAGCTTGTCGAAACCTACATCTGGGTGAAGGCGGCGACAGCGGGATCGGAACCGATGCGGGCGCCGGACTCCAGCGCCGTGATGGCGGCAAGTTCGTCGGTGGAGAGCGTGAGGGATGATGCCGCGAAGTTCTCCCGGATCCGGCCGGGGTTGGCCGACTTGGGGATGACGATGTTTCCGTTGGCCAGGTGCCAGGCCAGCACCACTTGGGCGGTGGTGGCATCGTGGGCCTGGGCAATTTCGGTAACGGCGTTCCCGTTGAGGTCCCCGCCCTGCCCCAGCGGGCTGTACGCCTCCACCGCGATGCCCAGGCCCCGGCACTTTGCCGCCAGGTCCGCCTGCTGGTAGCTGGGGTGGAGTTCGATCTGGTTGACCGCCGGCACGGTCTGGGCGGATTCCAGCAGCGTGTCCAGGTGGTCGGAGAGGAAGTTGGAGACTCCGATGGCGCGGATCTCCTTGTTCTCGTACAGCCGCTCCATCTCCTTCCAGGCCTGGACGAACAGTCCCTGGGAAGGGACCGGCCAGTGGATGAGGTAGAGGTCGACGAAGTCCAGGCCCAGCGCCTTGCGGCTGTTCTGGAAGGCTTCCTGCGCCCGGCCCTGCTCACCGTTTCGGAGCTTGGTGGTGACGAAGATTTCCTCGCGGGGGATGCCGGTGGCGGCAAGTGCCGCGCCCACTCCGGCCTCATTGCGGTAGGCGGCCGCTGTATCGATGTGGCGGTATCCGGCCGCGAGGGCGTCCTCCACGGTCCGCTGGGTGTCCTCCGGCGGAACCTGGAAAACGCCGAAGCCAAGTTGCGGGATGGTGACGCCGTTGTTGAGTGTCAGCTCTGACATGGGTGTGCTCCTATGGCGATGGTGATACGTGGATCGGTGCCGGCTGCTCGACGACGAGAAAGCGGTTTCCGCTGGCTCACTCCTGAGCCTATGCACTTTTGCCCGACAAGTCAGCAAGCAAAGCTGTTCCTGTTTTTCCTAGGATTCCCAGTCCTACCTTGCGTGTAGAGCAAGGCGCCTGTCCCGGGCAGAATGGTCTGCATGGGTCAAAGCGCCGAGTTCGGAAAATTCCTCAAGGCCATGCGGTCCCGGCTGAGTCCGGAGGTGGCCGGAACGGGTCCCAGCACCGGTGCCCGCAGGGTTCCGGGCCTGCGCCGGGAGGAAGTGGCCCGGCTGGCCGGGGTCAGTACCGACTACTACGTCCGGCTCGAGCAGGGCCGCAACATCCACCCCTCACGCACGGTGCTGGACGCGGTGGCCCGGGCGCTGCGGCTGGACAGCAGCGAGCACGCACACATGCTGGACCTGCTCGAGAACTGTGCGGGCGGCCCCCGTGAGGCCGGTGGGGCAGCCGCCCAGGGGGTCCGGCCGGCGCTGCGCCAGCTCCTCGACGCGGTGGGGGAAGTGCCCGCCATGGTGCTGGGCCGGCGCAGCGATGTCCTGGCCGGCAACCGGATGGCATTCCTGCTGTTCACCGATTTCCCTGCGCTGCCTCCCGCTGAGCGGAACCTCACCCGCTGGACCATCCTTGACCCTGCGGCACGGGAGCTCTTCAGGGACTGGAAAACGGTGGCTGCCGAGGCTGCCGGGTCCCTTCGGGTGGACGTCGGGCGGCACCCCAACGATCCGCAGGCCAACCACCTCGTGGGGGAGCTGGCCGTGAACAGCGAGCATTTCCGCCAGTGGTGGGCCGGGCACCGGGTGGCTACGCGGGCCGCGGGCACTGTCAGGCTGCACCACCCCGAGGTGGGCGATCTGGAACTGAACTTTGAGAACCTGGTGCTGCCGGAGGACCCCGACCAGATGCTCCGGGTGTACTCCGCGCGGCCGGGCTCGCCGTCGTCGGACGCGCTGGCGCTGCTGGGCAGCCTGGGTGCGCCTGCCAGCAGCGCCGGTGTGCGGGACGCAGGCAGTGCGCGGGACGCAGCCGCGGTGGCCGAGGGCGGCCAGGTGGATTGAGCGGCGCGTTAAAGGCGACGTTACTGTACATTCGTCCAGCGAATGGCGGCGATTCTGGCCAGCCGCCCATTGGTCCGCGGCCGGCCGTTTCCTAGGGTGGGAGTACAAGCTTCCCTGCCCAGTTTTAATCACCCCAGGATGGTCTCAACGATGAAACGCATCGCACTGCTGAAGGAGCGCCAGGCGTCCGCCGGCGCCACGTCCACAGCCACGGGTTCGCACTGCCCGGCCTCCGGCCTGTGGAGCCCGGAATCCGACTCCCGCACCGTCCTGTCCTTTTTCGAGGGGCAGGTTTTCCCCGCGTTCGACGGCGCCGCAACAGTGTGGCGGCGCCGCAGCCCCGGTACGGCGAACTAGGGCGCGCCCGGTCAAACAGCAGGAGGTCGTGAAGCCAACGCTTCACGACCTCCTGACGTTAAAGCTGGAATGTTCAGTGATCTTCCAGGCGGAAGCCGAGCTTGATGGTTACCTGCCAGTCCGCCACCTTGCCGTCTTCGAGGTGGCCCCGGACTTCCTTGACCTCGAACCAGTCGAGGTTCCGCAGGGTCTGCGATGCCTTGGCGATACCGTTCCGGACGGCGTCGTCCACGCCCTCGGTAGAGGTGCCGACAATTTCAGAAATGCTGTACGTGTGGTTGGACAACTTCGCTCCTCGTGATCATCGTTGCTCCCGGTTGCGGGCCGTCCCTGAAGCCTAGTAGTACTCCGAGAGCGTTGACCAGAGGGGATTGCCCCGTGCATCAGTGCCGGCCGGCGGGCCTACTTGGCCGGCAGGACCAGGTTCCGCAGGTCGTCCAGCGTCTGCTGCATGTGGAGGTCCATGGCCGTGCGGGAGCGGACGGGGTCGCGGGACTCCAGGGCCTCGGCGATGTTCTGGTGGTGCCCGATAGCGTGTTCCTGGATTGCAGGAACTGCCGACGTCTCCGCCCGGCGCTTTTCCAGGACACGGTGCAGCGGCTCGAACAGGACCGAGACGAATACGTTCCCGGCGGCGCGCAGGATGAGGTCGTGGAAGCCGAGATCGGCCTCCACGAAAGCTGCGACGTCGTTGATGCTGTTGGCGGCCTTCATAGCCGAGACGTATGCGAACAGGGAGGCGATGTCCTCCTCCGAGATCCGTCCGGCGGCAAGTTCGCAGGCTCCGGTTTCCAGCATCCGGCGGAGCTCGATGAGCTGGATGGAGGCAGCGGCGTCGTTCTTGCCCTCTGACGCTGCCCGGAGCACGGCTTCCAGTGATGTCCAGCGGCTCAGGGGGTTGACGAACGTCCCCCGGCCGCGTTCGACGCTGAGGATCTGTTGGGCCTGGAGCGTCTTCATCGCTTCGCGGACCGTCATCCGGCTGACCTCATGGCGGGCGCTGAGTTCCAGCTCGCCCGGAACGGTGGCGCCTGGCGGGAACTCGCCTTCGATGATGCGGTCCAGCAGCTCGTCGGCCACGATGCCCACCAGCGATTTCCTTGCCATGGTTCCCCCGCTTCCTGCTTCCGGCCCACGCCCGGCGGATATGTCAGACAAGTCTACTTGCGCGTCTTTATGCCGTGTGCCACACTAACATTCAAATGCAAGATGTCAGACATCTTACAGTTACCTTTACATCAGTATCCGGGTCCCGGATCGCTACACAACGGAGTGCACTGTGACGCTTGAAGCAGACCTTCTGGCCGCCTATCCGGCAGACATGGAGATCCCGGCAGGGCTTGTGGCCGGCTCGCTGGCCGCTTCCAACGCGGAGGTTCCCCGCGTCCTGGTAGTGCTCGACGACGACCCCACCGGCACCCAGTCCGTGGCAGACCTGCCCGTGCTCACCAGGTGGGACGTGGAAGACTTCACATGGGCCTTTGGCCAGGGAAAGCCCGCGGTTTACGTCCTCACCAACACCCGCAGCCTCGACCCTGCCGAAGCCGCAGCCCGCAACGAGGAAGTGGTCCGCAACGCCCTGGCAGCAGCAGGATCGCCGGACGCCAGTGCCGGTTCCAGTCTGCGGCTGGGTTTCGTCAGCCGCAGCGACTCCACCCTCCGCGGCCACTTCCCGCTGGAGCCGGACGTCATCGCGGCCACCGTTGCCGAGGTCAGCGGAGAGAAGACCGACGGCGTGGTCCTGGTTCCCGCGTTCCCCGACGCCGGCCGGCTCACCATCGGCGGCGTCCACTACATGCGCGGCACCGGTGAGGCCAAGGGCACCCTGGTCCCCGTCTCCGAGACCGAGTTCGCCAAGGACGCCACGTTCGGTTTCAGCACGTCCGTCATGGCCGACTACGTCGCTGAGAAATCCCAGGGCAGGTTCCCGGCGGACTCAGTGATCGTCCTGGACCTGAACATCATCCGGGCCGGCGCCTCCGCCCAGGACCCGGCCATCTCTGCCAAAGCCATCGCGGATGCGATCGAGCCCGCCACCGACTCCACCCCGATCGTGGCGGACATCGTTACCGAGAACGACTTCCGTGCCCTGGCCCTGGGCCTTGAAGAGGCTGAACGCCGCGGAAAGAAGCTCCTGTACCGTGTTGGCCCCCCGTTCGTCCGCGGCCGTATCGGCCAGGAAGTCCGCGCTGCACTGACCGCCGAAGAGGCCTACGCAGGGAACACCCCATCGGAGGCCGGCGGCCTGATCGTTGTTGGCTCGCACGTCGGCCTCACCACCCGCCAGCTCAACGTCCTCACCGCCGAACACAGCTCGGCGCGCATCATCGAGATCGACGTCGAGAAGCTCCTCGGCGCCGAAACCGAAGCGGGCGCACACCTGGACCAGACCGTGGACGCCGTCATCGAGGCCCTGCGCGCCGGCGACGTCATCGTCCACACCAGCCGCCTCCTCATCAAGACGGACGACCCCGCCGAAAGCCTGCGGATCGCCCGGACCGTATCCGCCGCCGTCGTGGACGTGGTCAACCGCACCCTGAAGACCTTCCCGCCACGTTTCGTCATCGCCAAAGGCGGCATCACCTCCTCCGACGTCGCAGCCCACGGACTGGAAATCCGGCACGGCATTGTCCGCGGCCCCATGCTCCCGGGCATCGTCAGCCTCTGGGAACCGGTGGACGGCCCCGCCAAAGGCATCCCCTACATCGTGTTCGCCGGCAACGTGGGCGACGACGACTCCCTGGCCCAGGTCACCCGCAAACTCAGCAGCTCCCCACGGACCCCCTAGCCTCGCAAGCTCGGCCAGGGAACCCTGTCCGTGTGGGCCCACCCGGCACAAATCCTAATTTCCCGCAAAAATTCAACGGAGAACACCATGACCAGCAACTACACCGTCACCGTCCTGGGCCTCGGCGCCATGGGCCTGCCCATGGCCACCCGCCTGGCCTCGCAGCTGACCGTCCACGGTTTCGACATCGCCGAGCCCCGCCTGGAGCTCGCCCGGGAAGCCGGCATCGCCACCTTCACCACGGCCCGCGAAGCCGCCAAGGGTGCCAACGCCGTTCTCCTGGCCGTCCGTAACGGCGAGCAGCTCAACGACGTCCTCTTCGGCGAAAACGGCGTGGCCTCGGTCCTCGAGCCGGGCGCCGTCGTCATCCTCGGCAGCACCGTGGGCACCGACGCCATCCCCGCCACCGTGGCCAAGCTGGCCGAATACGGCGTGGACCTGGTGGACGCCCCGCTCTCCGGCGGCCCCAAGCGCGCCGGCGAAGGCGACCTGCTGATCGTCGTCGGCGCTTCCCCCGAAGCCCGCGCAAAGGCCGCCCCGGCCCTGGACCTGCTCGCCTCCACCCTCACCGTGGTGGGGGACAACCCCGGCGACGGCCAGGCCCTGAAGACCGTCAACCAGCTCCTCTGCGGCGTCCACATCGCCGCCGCCGCCGAGGCCCTGGCCCTGGCCGACGCGCTGGGATTGGACCAGGCCAAGACCCTCGCCGCCCTTGAAGCCGGCGCCGCCGGTTCCTTCATGCTCTCCAACCGCGGCCCGCGCATCCTGGAGGCCTACAACGAGGAAGGCGCCGAGGTCCTGTCCCGCCTGGACATCTTCGTCAAGGACATGGGCATCGTAGGCAAAGCCACCCGCGCCGCCGGCCTGGCAGCCCCCGTTGCCGCCGCCGCCGAGCAACTCTACCTGCTGGGCCAGGCCCAGGGCCTCGCCGCCGCTGATGACTCCGCCGTCATCAAGGTGGTCGCCCCGGCCAAGCGCACCAAGTAAGCCACCCTCCCGCCCTTGTGGCCCTAAAGGTACGACGACGGCGGTCCCCCCTCTGCCGTCGTCGTACCTCCCAGCGTTGCCGGCGCAGTCCCGCAACGTTTATCCCCACCCCATTCCGTGATGCCGCCCTGCCCCGGGCCGGCCCGTCAAAGGAGACAACTCCCCGTGAACCACCTGATGAGTCCGCTGATACAGCGGGCGGCCGACGCTCCGGCCATCAAGCCCGCCGTTGAGCTGGGCACCCCGGTGCTGCTCACCATCGCAGCGGCGGGCATCGCCATCCTGCTGGTGATGATCATCCGTTTCAAGATCCAGGCCTTCGTGGCCCTGCTTACCGTCAGCATCCTGGTGGCCGTGGCGGCAACCATTCCGCTGCAGGACATCTTCACCGTGGTCTCCGGCGGCGTCGGCAGCACCATGGGCAAGGTTGCCATCCTGATCGCGCTCGGCGCCGTCCTGGGCCGCATGATCGAGGTCTCCGGCGGCGTCCAGTCCCTCGCGGACCACTTCACCCGCAAGCTTGGCGCGCGCCGGGTAGCCGTGGCGCTGACCGCCGTCGGCTTCCTGGTGGCCATTCCGGTCTTCTTCGAAGTCGGCATCATCGTGCTGGTGCCCATCGTCTACGCCTTCGCCAAGATCGCCAAGGTGCACCCGGTCAAGTTCGGCCTGCCCATGGCCGGCATCATGCTCTCCATCCACGTCGCCGTCCCGCCGCACCCGGGCATCGTGGCCGGCGCGGGTGTCCTTGGTGCGGACATCGGACTGATCGCCCTGATCTCGCTGCTGATCTGCGTGCCGCTGGGCTTCCTCTCCTACTGGGTGGCCTCCATCATGAACCGCAAGGACTACGAACTCCTGCCGGCCGTGAAGACCCAGGTGGAGGAATTCGGCTCCGACTCGCTGGTCAAGGTGGGCCACGTCGGCCCCGGTGCCGCCGCCATTGCACCGCCGCGGCCCGGCCTGATCATCTTCCTGATCGCCGCCCCGATCGTGCAGATCCTCCTCGGCACCGTTGGCACGCTCGTGATCCCCAAGAGCGATCCCCTGTACGGCCTGGCATCCTTCATCGGCAACCCGTTCCTGGCCCTCCTGGTGGCCGTGGCGCTGTCCTTCTTCCTGCTGGCCGTCCGCCGCGGCTGGTCCTTCCGGGAAACAGGTGAAATCTTCGAAGGCTCCCTCCCGCCCATCGCCTCCATCCTGATGGTGGTGGCCGCCGGCGGCGTATTCGGCAACGTGCTGCAGGTTTCGGGCATCGGCGGGGCACTCTCCAAGACACTGGATACGCTCGGCGTGCCGCTGCTGCTGCTCGGCTTCATCATTTCCCTGGCACTGCGCGCCGCCCAGGGTTCGGCCACCGTGGCCATCGTGACCACCACCGGCCTGCTCTCCGCGGCAGTCAGCGGCGGCGGCTACAGCCCCGCCCAGATTGCCGTGATCGTGATCGCCATCGGCTTCGGCGCCTTGGGCCTCTCGCATGTCACGGACGCCGGTTTCTGGGTGGTGGTGCGCTACTACGGGCTCACCGTTTCCGACGGCCTGAAGACGTGGACCGTCCTGACCACCATCCTGGGCCTGGCCGGCTTCGTGCTGACCTTCATTGCCTGGATCCTGGTGGGAGGCCTGGGCGTCTGATGCGTACCCGCCTGGACCACCTGGTCACCTCCGCCCTGCAGCAGGGTTCCGCTGCGCCGGCCTTCACCTGCTACGACTTCACCACCGCACTGGCCGTGGTGGCCGCCGCAGAGGAAGCGGGACGCGGCGCCATCCTGCTGGTGGCGCCCAAGACCGCCGCCACCGCGAACGGGCTGCGGCTCATCGCGGCTCTGCGTGGACTGGCGGATGCCGCCGCGGTGCCGGTCGCGGTGCAGCTTGACCACGCCAGCGACCTCAAAGTGATGGCCGACGCCGTCGCGGCAGGGGCGGATTCCGTCCTCGCCGACGGTTCGTCCCTTCCCTACGAGGACAACATTTCCCTGGTCAAGGCCGCCCGCGCGCTGCTGGGCCCCGACGTGGTGCTCGAAGCGGAACTTGGCGGCCTGGCCGGCGACGAGGACCGCGCCTTTTCCGCCGACCAGCCGGCCGGCCAGTCCGGCGTCGACGTGGCAGGCCTGACCGATTCGGCGCAGGTGGAGGACTTTGTTTCCCGCACCGGCGCGGAACTGCTCGCCGTTGCCGTGGGCAACGTCCACGGCAAGTACAAGGGCGAGCCGCGGCTGCGGTGGGATGTGCTGCAGGACATCGCGGCACGGGTCCACATTCCGCTGGTGCTGCACGGCGCCTCCGGCATCCCTGCCGGGGAACTGGTCAAGGCCGCGGCCATGAACGTTGGCAAGGTCAACTTCAACACCGAACTGCGGACCGGTGTGCTGGCCACCCTCCAGGACCAGCTCCCCGCCCACCGCGCGGACGGCGAAAACCTGCAGGGGCTCCTGGCCCGGTGGGACCACTCGGCCAAAGTATTCGCCGCCGCCACGCTGGCCACGCTTGCGCGGTAGGAAAGACTCCACTCCGGGGAGGCTAGGATCAAGCCATGACCCTGGCCTCCCTCTTTTTTGCCTTCCTTGCTGCGGCGCTGCACGTCTTCATCTTCACCATGGAATCCGTGACCTGGACCAGGCCGGCCACCTGGAAACGCTTCAGCATCGGGTCCCAGGACCATGCCGAGATCACCAGGCCGCTGGCATACAACCAGGGGTTCTACAACCTGTTCCTGGCGGTCGGGGCTTTGATTGGAATCGGCCTGGTGACGTTCGGGGCCGGCCCGGCGCAGGACGTGGCCGGCTGGACCCTCGTGTTTTCCAGCTGCGGCTCCATGCTCCTGGCCGCCGTGGTCCTGGCCCTCAGCGGCCGCAAGTACCTCCGCGCGGCCGCCACCCAGGGCGTAACGCCGCTGCTCGCCGTCGTCCTGGGCCTGGTGGCGGTGCTCTAGTAGGGCCGGCCGCCCGGCACACCTGCCCCTTCTGCGGCACAGGCAACAGGCGCAGAATGGTGCTGTGAACAGGGTCGGGACGCTGTAGGGCCACGCGGTGCGGCGGGAGCAGGGGAGTGAAGGCCTGGCGGACACGGCAGCCCGTGATCCGGCGATCGACCTTGTCCGCTTCGTTTGCCTGGTGCTGGTTGTGGTGGGGCATTCCATGATGGTCAGTCCGGTCCTGCACCCGGACGGGACCGTGACAACGGAGAACACCCTTGGCGACGAGGACTGGTTTGTCCCTGTCATCTGGATCTTCATGGTGATGCCACTGTTCTTCGTTACCGGGGGTGTGACCGGCCTGCAGTCCTGGCGCCGCCTGAAGGCGCGGGGCGGCACGGCGGCCCAGTTCATCCGTGCACGGCTCCTGCGCCTGGTCCGTCCGGCCACGGCGCTGCTCGCGGCGATGGTCCTGGGGCTGTCCCTGGCCGGTGCGCTTGGGGTGGACCAGCAGGTAGTCCAGCTCATGGCCACCGGCGCCGGCATGCCGCTGTGGTTCCTGGCGGCCTACCTCGCTGCGCAGTTGAACATTCCGGTCCTGGCGGCGCTCCATGCGCGTTCCCCGTGGCTGGCCCCCTGCCTTCTCCTCGGTCTGGTGGTTGCCGTGGATTGCCTCCGGGATGCGCTGCCGAACCTTGCCTATGCGAACCTGGTGTTCGTGTGGTGCGCGGTGCAGCAACTGGGCTTCCTCGCCGCTGACGGCTGGACCTCACGGCTTTCCCGTTCCGGGCTGCTGGCCATTGGGTTGGCAGCGAATCTTGCGTTGGGCTTGTTAACGGGGCTGGGGCTGTACACCGGCAACATGCTGGTGAACCTCAATCCACCCAACCTCACCCTGGTCCTTTTGGGCGTTTCCCAGCTGGCCGTGATGGAGCTGGCGCGGCCGGTCCTGGCGGCGCTCGCCGAGGTCCGCTGGATTGGCCGCCTCGTGGGCGTGGCGGGCAGCCGGTCCCTGACGGTGTACTTGTGGCACCTGCCGTTGCTGGGCGCGATGTCAGGGCTGCTGCTCCTGGTGCCGTTCCCCAAGCCCGGCGCCGGCACCGCCGCATGGTGGTGGTCGCGGCCCGTGGTGGTCCTGGCGCTGATCCTCCTGCTGCTCCCTGTCGCTGCCGCCTTCGGCCGCCTTGAGGATCGGTTGACCGCGCCATACGCCTACCGCAGCCGGCCCGCCTTGGCGGCGGCCGCCGTCGTAGTGGTCTTTATTCCCGCGGCAGACGCCGCCCTCAGCGGATTGTCACTGGGGCTGCTGGCTGCCGGCACGCTGTGCTTTTCCGCGGCGATCCTCCTGCTGGGCGGGTTTCCGCTGCGGCGCCGGCCATTGGCCGGGACCAGGCCCCGGCGCGGGCCGGCTGCCCGGCCTGCGTCCCGGCGGAGGCGCGGCCGAAGGGGCATTGCCAGCGGGGTGAAGTAGTGCCAGTGTCGAACCATGACCGAGAACACCATGTCCACAGAGGATAAGTTCACCCCCAACGTCACCCTGAGGCGTAACGACGCGGACCACCGGTATGAACTCCTGGTGGACGGCAGGCTCGCCGTCCAGGCCTTTTTCCACGACCTGCCGGGTCACATCGATTTCACCCACACCGAGACGGGCCAGGACTTCGAGGGGCAGGGGCTGGGCAAGGTGCTGGCCCATTTTGCCCTGGATGACGTGGTGGCCACCGGCAAACGCATCATTCCGCATTGCCCGTTCATGTCCAGCTACCTCCGCAAGCACGAGGGCTACGAGCAGTTCGTGGACTGGCCTGAGCGCTGACCCCATCGGGGGCCGGTGCGCACGGGATCCGGGGGGCAGCTGGCCAGGGCCTTGTCGCTGACCGCCGCGGTGGTCCCGGGGTCGTCGATGGTGAAGCCGCAGGCGCAGCGGTAAGTGGTGATGGTTTCGGCCGCCTCCGGCCGCAGGGCGACTACAGAGGTTCCGTCAACGTACACGGGCTGCCGTACCGGCAGTTCCCCGTGATCGACAAGCTGCATCGGCGTGCGGCAGTGCATGCGTGAATTGAGGGTCACCAGCAGTCCTGCGTCGACAGGTACCGTGGTGGCCAGAAACTGCTCAGCCGGCCCGCGGCGCTCCCCAAACGCCATCAGCTGGTCATCCATTGCGGTGGTCATCATGTTCTTCCTTGGGCTTCTTTCACGGAACCGCCAGCGGTGGCAGTCCCGCCGCGAACTGCTTGCGGAGGTTCATCTACCCCATAAGAAAAGCATGCTTACTAATTGGTGCACAAGTCGGGACGGTCCGATTGTCCGGTCCGCAGGCTGGTGTGCGGGCCCGAACTCCAGGGCTTAGCCGCGCCGCCGCTGCCACTGCCAGGCGTGCCAGAACAGCAGCGCAAGGCAGACCGCAATCCCCCCGGACACCCCTTGCGGAGCAAATGCGAAGACGAGGTATTGGAAGGTGGCCCGGTCCGCCATGGCCATCGACATGGGGTAGCCAAGGAGCGCCGCCGATCCGCCGGCGATGAGCGCTGCGGCAAGGACCCATAACAAAGCGATGAACGGGTTGGGTGCACGCCACCGCTTACCCGCGGGTGCGTCGACCGGCGCCGAATCGGGTGGCACTGGACGTCCATTCGCGTCCAGCTCCCGGAATCCGGTCACTGCTGCCTGTTGCCGATCCATGCTTCCCCCTTAGCGGCCGGCAGTCCCGCCGCCGGCGTGACCCCAAGCCTAGCGTCGCGGGGGTGTATGGGCGCGGTCCGGGACGGGGTGTTCGCGGCTGGCGACGAAATACATCACAAAAGTTTGATTAAAAGGGTTACCTAAGTAAGGCTTGCCTTACAAGACCGCAGCAAAGAGCCTTCCGCTCCAGCCCTGCCCGGTCCGAGCACTGCCCCTCCGGCAATGACCAGCAAAGGAAACCCATGCCGCTGATGCCACACCCTGCCCCGCATCACGTGGAAGCACCGCTTCCCGCGAATGACTCACCAGACCTTCTGGAACCGCCAGCCCTTCGCGCGGGCCAGGACTTCGCCTCCCGGCTGGAACTGGCGCTCGGGGCCAGCAACCACCTCTTCAATGCCAGGAACTCTTCCCGGTACGTGGCGCAGGTCCTGCAGGGTGTCAATGCCGTGGCCACCAAACTGGAGCGGACCACCCGGCCCTTCACCGGCGTCGAACCGTCAGAGCTGGAGGCCCGCGTGGGAGCGGTTGACCTGGATGCCCCGCTGCCGGACACCGCCGCCGCACTGGAGGAGCTCGAGGAGGTCTACCTGCGCGACGCCGTCTACTTCCATGACCCCAAATACGCCGCACACCTCAACTGCCCGGTGGTGATCCCGGCCCTGGTGGGCGAAGCCGTCCTATCCGCCGTCAACTCCTCATTGGACACCTGGGACCAGAGCGCCGGGGCCACCATGATCGAGCGCCGCCTCATCGACTGGACCGCGCAGCGGCTGCACCTTGGTAACACCGCGGACGGCATCTTCACCTCCGGCGGCAGCCAGTCCAACCTGCAGGCGCTGCTGATCGCCCGCAACCACGCCGTGGCGGCCCTCCGCCAGGACCCGGCCCGCAGCGGCCTCCGCCTGCCGGCGCTGCTGGATACACTCCGGATCTTCGCGTCCGAGGACAGCCACTTCAGCATCCAAAAATCGGCCGCGATGCTGGGCCTCGGATTCGACGCCGTCATCAGCGTCCCCTGCACGTCGGACCGCCGGCTGGACCCCGCCGCCCTGGTGGCCGCCATGGCGGAAGCGCGCGACGCCGGCCTGGTGCCGATGGCCGTGGTGGCAACCGCCGGGACCACCGACTTTGGCGCGGTGGACCCGCTCGCAGAGCTCGCTGCCCTGGCCCGGACGTCCGGCGCCTGGTTCCACGTCGATGCCGCCTACGGCGGCGGCCTGATGGTCTCCGGCCGGTACCGGCACCTCCTGGACGGAACCCGGCTCGCCGACTCGGTCACAGTGGACTTCCACAAGACCTTCTTCCAGCCCGTCAGTTCCAGCGCGCTGCTGGTCAGGGACCGGGCCATGCTGCGGCACGTCACCTACTACGCCGATTACCTGAACCCCGAAAGCGCCGCCCTCGCGGACATTCCCAACCAGGTGGACAAGAGCCTCCAGACCACCCGCCGCTTCGACGCCCTCAAACTGTGGCTGACCCTGCGCGTCATGGGGGCGGACGCCCTCGGCGCGCTGTTTGACGAAGCCATCGACCTCGCCGGGCGCGTGGGCCAGCTCCTGGACGCCGATGACGACTTCGAGCTCGCCGCACCGCCGCAGCTCAGCACCCTCGTGTTCCGTTACCGCCCGCGGCTGGCTGGCGGGCAGCGGCTCAGCGAAGACGCCGCGGATGCGCTCAACCCGGCAGTGCGCGCCGCTGTCTTCGCTTCCGGCAAGGCAGTGGTTGCCGGCACCACAGTGAGCGGCCGCCACTACCTGAAATTCACCCTCCTCAACGCCGAGGCCACGCTCGAGGACATTGACGGAATCATCACGCTCCTGCGCAGCACCGGCGCGGAAATCCTGCGGGACGGAGCCGCCGCATGAGCACCCCCGCAGACGGCGCCATCCACGATTTCGCCGCCATCGGCGTCGGGCCCTTCAACCTTGGTCTCGCCGCCTTGGCTGAACCCGTGGAGGGGCTGGCCGGCGTCTTCCTGGAGCAGCGCGAAACCTTCGACTGGCACCCAGGGATGATGCTGGAACCGGCCCACCTGCAGGTTCCCTTCATGGCGGACCTGGTGACCATGGCCGACCCCACCTCGCCCTACTCGTTCCTGAACTTCCTCAAGCAGACCGGGCGGCTGTACCGCTTTTACATCCGCGAGGACTTCTACCCGCTGCGCGCCGAATACAACCAGTACTGCCAGTGGGTGGCCGGGCAGTTGACTTCCGTGCGTTTTGGCACAACCGTGCTGGATGCGGTGTACGACGACGGCGTGTACCGGCTGGCCGTCTCCGGTCCATGCGGGAGGGAGGTACTTTCGGCGCGGCGGCTGGTGCTGGGCACCGGCACCAGCCCGTACGTGCCCGAGGCCGGCCGGGGCATCATGGCCGATGCCGCCGCCGGCCGCGGGGGAGTGGCCTTCCACAATGCCGACTACCTGGCACGGAAGGCGGAGCTGCAGCAGCGGCGCAGCATCACCATTATCGGCAGCGGGCAGAGTGCGGCGGAGATCTACTACGAGCTCCTGCAGGAAGCGGACGTCCACGGTTACCGGCTGGACTGGGTGACCCGCTCCGGCCGGTTCTTCCCGCTGGAGTACACCAAGCTGACCTTGGAAATGACCTCGCCCGAGTACGTTGACTACTTCCATGGCCTCCCGCAGGAACGCCGCGACCACCTCAACAAGGCGCAGAAGAACCTGTACAAGGGCATCAACCCAGACCTGGTCGACGCGATCTACGACCTCCTCTACACCAGGAGCCTCTCCGGGATGGTGGACACGCGGCTGCTGACCCATTCCACGCTCACCGCCGCCGGGTGGGATGCGGCTGCCGGAACGCACACCCTGCACCTGCACCACGACGAGCAGGGCGCCGCTTACAGCCTGGACAGCGAAGCCGTGGTGTTCGCCACGGGCTACGGCTACCGGGAACCGGAGTTCGTCTCGGGCATCCGGGACCGGATTGCCCGGGACAGTGCGGGCCGCTTCGCGGTGGACCGGAACTACAGCACCGGGGTGGTGCCGGGGGAGATCTTCGTGCAGAACGCAGAGCTGCACACCCACGGGTTCGCCACTCCGGATCTCGGCATGGGTGCGTACCGCAACTCGTGCATCCTCCGGGAGATCACCGGCCGGGAGGTGTACCCCGTGGAACGGAGCATCGCCTTCCAGCAGTTCGGTGCGCCCGCCGGCATCACGGTGCAGGTACCGGCATGAGGTTCACGTTCCGCTGCGTCGACCCCCGGGCCGACGCCCCGCTGCTGCACAGCTGGGTTACGCGCCCCTACGCCTCCTTCTGGGGGATGCTGGCCGCCGGAGTTGACGACGTCGCCGACGAGTACGCCGCCATCCAGGCGAGCGGACACCACCACGCCCTGCTGGGGCTCGACGTCGGCGTCCCGGCTTTCCTCGTTGAGGAATACCTTCCAGCGTCCTCGCCGCTGGCAACGGCATACCCGGTGCAGCCCGGCGACGCCGGCATGCACCTGCTGGTGGCTCCGCCGTCGAACACCCCGGAAGCCGGCTTCACCACGGCCGTCATGGACGCAGTCCTGGCCCGGCTGTTCGCCAAGCCCGGGGTGGACCGGATCGTGGTGGAACCGGACGTCCGGAACACCAAAATCCACGCCCTCAACGAACGGCTTGGTTTTCGCCCGGCCGGTGTTGTGGCGCTCCCTGACAAGGACGCGCTGCTGAGCTTCTGCAGCCGGCACGACTACCTCGCCGCCCGGGCCGCGAACCCCTTCACTGCCCCTGCCCCTCCCGCCCACTATTCCGACAGCAATGGAGCACCACTGTGACCACCGACCTATACCCCGCCGCAGCCCCAGCAAACCAAGCGGCCCCAGCTGCCCCCGCCGCGGCAGTTGCCTCTCCGTCCGCGGTTTCCCACCTCAGCCCCCTCCGCTGGGAGGCGGCCAACCGGCACCTGCTCCGCAAGGCGCTCGCTGAGTTTTCGCACGAGCGCATCCTTGCGCCGGAGCGGATCCTTGCGCCGGAGCGCATCCCGGCCGTGGAGCACGCCGGCAGCTACCGGGTAGTGAGCGACGACAGATCCCACGAATACCGTTTCGACGCGCGGATCCTTGACCTGGACCATTGGTCCATCGACGCCGGCTCCATCCGGCATTTCCATGAGGGCGCCGAGGCGCCGCTGGATGTCATGGAGTTCATCACGGCCTTCCACGAAACCCTTGGCATCAACGTCTCCATGCTTCCGGTCTACCTGGAAGAAGTCAGCAGCACGCTGGCCGGCCACGCCTACAAGCAAGCGGCCTGCCGGCCAACCTCGGCGGAACTGGCCGCAGGAGCGACCCGAGGCGCGGACGTTGCCGCCGACTTCCAGGCCATCGAACGCAGCATGTCCGAGGGCCACCCCTGCTTCGTGGCCAACAACGGCCGGCTGGGCTTCGGCATCAGCGACTACCACGCCTTCGCCCCCGAAACCGGTGCCCCTGTGCACTTGGAGTGGATCGCCGTGCACCGCAGTTGCGCCGTCTTCACCTCGGCGGCCGGGTTGGACTACCGGACGCACCTCGGAGCCGAGCTCGGGCCGCTGCTGGGCACGTTCCACGCCGCGCTGACGGAGCAGGGACTCGACCCGGAGCAGTACTTCCTCATGCCGGTGCACCCCTGGCAGTGGGAGAACAAGCTGGCGGTCACGTTCGCGGCGGAGATCGCCCGGCAGCGCATCGTCCATCTGGGCGCCGGAACCGATCCGTATCAGGCGCAGCAGTCGATCCGGACGTTCTTCAACACCGCCGCCCCCGCGAAAAACTACGTCAAGACCGCCCTGTCCGTGCTGAACATGGGCTTCATGCGCGGGCTTTCCCCGCAGTACATGAAGGCGACGCCCGCCATCAACGACTGGCTGCGGGAACTGATCGGCTCAGACCAGGCGCTGCAGCGGCGCGGGTTCACCATGATCGGCGAGGTAGCCGCGATCGGATACCAAAACCCGCAGTACGAGGCAGGCTCCACGGACGGCTCACCGTACCGAAAAATGCTGTCCGCCCTCTGGCGGGAAAGCCCCGTGCCGTTGCTGCGGGATGGCCAGCAGCTGGCCACCATGGCATCTCTGCTGCACGTGGACGGGGCCGGCAAGCCGATGGCCGCGGCCTTGATCGAGCGCTCGGGGCTGGCCCCCGCCACGTGGCTCCGGCGGTACTTCGAGGCCTACCTCGTTCCACTGGTGCACTGCCTCTACCGCTATGAACTGGCCTTCATGCCGCACGGCGAAAACGTCATCCTGGTCCTCGAAAACGGCGTGCCCGTCCGTGCCGTTATGAAGGACATTGCCGAGGAAATCGTCGTGATGGGGGACCGGGTTGAGGTGCCGGTGGAGGCGGCGAGGATCAAGGCGGCGATCCCCGACGAGGAGAAGGTGCTGGCGATTTTCACCGACATCTTCGACTGCATTTTCCGCTTCCTCGCGGCGCTGCTGGACGAAGACGGCACCCTGCCCCAGGAGGAGTTCTGGCGCACCGCAGCCGCAGCCATCCGGGACTACCAGGCGGACCACCTCGGACTCGCCGGCCAGTTCGCCCGGCACGACCTCTTCGCCGCGGACTTCCCCCTGTCCTGCCTCAACCGGCTGCAGCTGCGCAACAACCAGCACATGCTCGATCTCTCCGATCCCTCCGGCGGGTTGCAGATGGCCGGGCGGCTGGCCAACCCGCTGGCCCGGTTCGCCGGCCCGTAACACCAGCGGCTGGTTAGGCTTGCAGCATGACGCCAACAACCGCACTTGTCACCGGGGCCAGCGCCGGGCTCGGACATGAATTCGCCAAGCAGCTCGCGGCCCAGGGGCACCACCTGGTCCTGGTGGCGCGCAACGCCTCGCGCCTGGAGGAAACGGCGGCGGACCTGCACCGGCGCTACGGGGCCACGGCTGAGGTGCTGCCCGCGGACCTGACGCGGGACGCCGACGTCGCCGCCGTCGTCGAACGTCTCCAGGACGCCGGGCGCCCGGTGGGAATCCTGGTGAACAACGCCGGAATCGGGCTGCTGCACAACTTCGAGGACAACCCGATCGGGGCGGAGAAAGACCACCTGAAGCTGCACGTGGAAACGGCCATGGTGCTCACCCACGCGGCGCTGGGCGGAATGCTTGGGCGCGGGGAAGGCAGGATCATCAATGTGGCCAGCGTGGCCGCGTTCCTTCCCCGCGGCACCTACTCGGCCGCGAAAGCCTGGCTGGTCAGTTTCAGCCGGTGGGCCAACCTGGCGTACCGCAGGCGCGGGATCAAGGTCACTGCGGTTTGCCCGGGTTTCACGCACACGGAGTTCCACGACCGGATGGGCATGGACAAGTCCGTGGCCCCGTCCTGGACGTGGCTGCGCGCGGAGCGGGTGGTGCGGGAGGGCCTGGCGGACAACGAGCGAGGCAAGGCGGTCTCCATACCCTCCAAGCGCTACAAGGTGGTGGCCGCCGTGGCCAAGCTGGCGCCGGCGCAGCTAATGGCGGGACCTGCGCGCAAACCAAAGCCGGTGCGCAACCCGGGGTAACGGTGCCTGCCCTGCGAGGTTGGTGGCTGTCCGCGGTCCGGACCGACGGACAGCCACCACCACCAGGATCCCCAGCAATGCTCCCACCATGGTTTCCACTGCCCGCTCCACAATCAGGACCCTTGGTTCCACGGGAGAGGCCAGCTGGGTCATGAGCAGGATAACCGGGGTGAACCAGACCATCGCCAAACCGTAGTGCCTGGTCATGAACAGCTCGGTGGCGAACTGGAACAGGATCACCAGGAGGGCCAGCACCTGGGCCTGGAGCACAGGCTCCTGGAATCCGGGGTACAGCCCGGCAAGCGTCCAGGGCGCCGGAAGGATGACGACGGCGGTCACCGCCAGCCCCAGGAACGTCCCCACGATGCGGTGAATGCCGCGTCGGACGCGGCTGGGGAGGTCCGCCCCGGCCAGCGGAACTGCCGCGGCGGCCATGGCCCAGTGTGGGTGGCCGCTGCCGCTAAGGACGCCCACCGTCCCCGCGGCGCCCACGGCCAGCACATACCGCGCGGCGTGGACCAGGAGTTCACGCCGGCCCGCCGGTGAAGGCGACGGCAAGGCCCTGGTGGCGCCGGGTTCCCAGGACCTGCGCCGAATCCAGCCACTGAAGCCCACCGCAATGGAGAACAATGCCGATCCGCCGGCGATGAGCATGGCCACGTACCAGGGGACCGCAGCGGGGACGGAAGCGCAGGCTCCCAAAGCCAGGATGCCAAAGAAGGGTCCGTTGGGTTTCAGCCGCACCCGGTCCGAGTAGACCGAGCCCACTCCGGCAAGGGTGGCTTCCACGGCCACCAGCCACCAGGAATGGAGGTGGTTAATGGACAGCGTGATCCCCACGGCTACTCCGCTGAGCAGTACCAGGGCTGCCTGGCCCTGGTGCCGGAGGCGCAGCTGGTGCGGCTCAGAGCGGCCGTACATCCCGGTAAGGGCCCCGAATACGGCGTAGATGATGAGGTCGGTCCGCCCTATGGCCAGCAGGATCAAGGAGGGGGCGGCGACGCTGAGGGCCACCCGAAGCGCCGCAAGATGGTCGTTGTTGGCCGGCTCCAGCCGGTGCAGCGCGCGTACTTGGTCCACTACGCGCTTCATGTCCCGAATCCATTCCGTGTTATTGCCGTGCCGGCGCCTAATAGGGGGCCCTTGGGAACGTATCACCAGCCATCGAGCAGAGTCATGTTGCCGGCAGGGCTCGCGGACACAATCGGACATTCGGCAGGCACGCGAAGGCCCGCTCCCTGTACTTCCCGCGGGAGGCACAGGGAGCGGGCCTGTGAGCATGGGCTACAAGAATGCCCGGGCGGCCGGCTGGGGGTTACGCGCCCGCCGGAACCTCGCGGTGTGCCTGGGGGTCCAAGGCGTCCTGGGTTTCGAACGGCAGTTCGTCCAGGTTGATCAGCGGGTTCTGGTCCTGGGTGGCCACCAGCTCTTTGGCCTCCGCCTGGGTGTCCACGCTGGGCATTGATCCCGGGAGGGGTCGGTTGGCGGATTCCTTCAGGAAGTAGATGGCCACTGCGCCAACGAAGGACGTTGCCATCAGGTAGTACGCCGGCATCATGTCGTTGCCGGTGGCGCTGATCAGCGCCGCCACGATGAAGGGAGTGGTCCCCCCGAAGATCGCCACCGCGAAGTTGTAGGCAATGCCCATGGCTCCGTACCGGCTGGACGTGGGGAACTGGGCCGGGAGGGCCGAGGCCAGGTTTGCCACGTAGAACGTGACGGGGAAGGCAACCAGGGCCAGGCCTGCCAGGGTGGACCAAATCTGTCCGACGCCGATCAGCATAAAGGCCGGTATGGCCAGGACGATGGTGCTCACGGCACCGATCCACAGAACGGGACGGCGGCCGATCCGGTCGGAAAGCTTACCCGTCAGCGGGATGCAGAGGCTCATCACAACCAGTACGGGAATGGTCAGCAGCGTGCCGTGAACTTCGTCGTAGCCCTTGGACTCGGTCAAGTACGTGGGCATGTAGGAGGTGAGCGCGTAACCGGCCGTGTTGGCCGCGGCCACCACCACCATGGCAACGATGATGGGGCGCCAGTAGGCCTTGACGATCCCAACAGGTCCCTTAGCCTTGGCAGGTTCGCCCTCGGAGGCGTTCTTGGCGATCTCTTCCTGGGCGTCCAGGGTTGCCTGGAACTGCGGCGATTCCTCAATCTTGCTCCGGAAGTACACGGCGATCAGGCCCAGCGGGCCGGCCACCAGGAACGGGATCCGCCATCCCCACTCCTCCATGGTGCCCTGGCCCAGGGTCAATTGCAGGACGGAGACCAGGGCGGCGCCGATGGCGAAACCGAGGTAGCTGCCGAGGTCAAGGAAGCTGGCAAAGAAGCCGCGGCGCTTATCGGCGGCATACTCGCTGACGAACGTAGTGGCGCCGGCGTATTCACCGCCGGTAGAGAAGCCCTGGATGACCTTGAGGAGCACCAGCAGAGCTGCTGCCCACAGTCCGATCTGGGCGTATCCGGGCAGCAGGCCGACGGCGAACGTGCTGGCGGCCATAATCATCAGGGTGGTGGCCAGGATCTTCTGGCGGCCCACCTTGTCGCCCAGCCATCCGAAAATTACACCGCCGAGGGGGCGGGCGATGAAGGTCGCCGCGAACGTTCCCAGCAGGAACAGCGTCTGGGTTGTGGGGTCGGATTCCGGCAGGAACACGGGGCCCATGGTGGTGATGAGGTAGCCAAAAACGCCGACGTCGTACCATTCCATCGTGTTTCCAACGATGGTTCCGCCGAGTGCTTTTTTGAGCATGGGCTGGTCAACGACGTTGACGTCGGATTCCTTGAGCCGGCGGCGTGGCAGCAGCCTGGGCTTCTTGGCAGCCGTGGGGGCTGACGGGTCTGTTCCGCGGGCGTTCCTGGCGCCTGCTGGAGAGTGGATACTGCTTCGGTCTGTGGGCATTTGGGCAACTCCTGTGGAGGTCATTTGCTTGCGACTTGTAGCTGCCCCGCTCCGGGCAGGCCTTCAATTTTACGGGATCCCTGTGGCGTGCCGACAGTTTCATGGCGTAGGGTGCGCGCTTTTGGGGCAGTTCAGGGGCCGGATCCGAAGAATTTTGTCCCGCGTTTTCCCGCGCTGCTACAGGGAAGCAGGCTGATCAACGGCGCCGTCGCCAAAAATTTTCCGGCGGGAAGCGTTTCAACCGGCTTTTTGGGGTAATCGCGGGCGCGGAAGTGAGCGCGGTCACGGCCTTTTGGAGGGGTTCACAGGAGCCCCTGACGTGCCTATGGTAGAGCGATGAACACACTTCTTTTCGGGTAATACTCCGCGCACGCCCGGGCGCTGAAGCCGGCGCCTCGTTTCAACGAAGAACGAAGGAGAGAAGGGAAGAAACACATGGGTGAAGAGTCCAACCAGTTCCACATCAGGCCGGAGGTGGCGGACCACCTGGCCGCAGCCATGGATGCACCGGTCACGCCGGGCCCGGCAGCAACCGGGGCCGTCCCCCTGGCCCAGCAGAACGCGTGGCCGGACGGCGGCGGCAAACGCCGGCATCCGAAGGACCGGGCCGCCGGCCACGGCCGCATGGGCCACGATGCCGCCGTAACGGCTGTCCACCGGACCGGCCGCCCACAGATGCCGCACTCCTCGTAGCGGCCCGGCGACGGCCACCTTACCAATCGACACGCAAATTACCTGGCGCCCCGAAAATTTCGTGGGCGCCAGGTAATATGTGCGTCGCCGGCGGCCTTGTGCCTCGAAAACGGGGTCATCCTTCCCGGACCACCTCCGCCGGGTCCTTATCGACGCGCCAGCCACGCCACCGCGGGTGCCGCAGCCTGCCCGGCCCGGTCCACTCGCTGTAGGTCACCTCGCCCACCAGTTCCGGGGCCACCCAGTGCGCGTCCGCTGCGTCCGGCCGGGGGACCTCGTGGAACGGGGACGTCTTCCGGCCCAGCCGTTCCACGGTTTGCCGCAGTTCCGAGAGTTCGCGGGTACTGAAACCACTGCCAACCCGGCCCACATACTTCAGTTTGTCTCCATCCGGTATCCCCACCAGCAGTGAGCCCACCGTCTCCTCCCGCCCGCCTTTCCCCGGCCGCCAGCCGCCCACCACCACTTCCTGGGTCTGCTCAAGCTTGAGTTTGACCCAGGTCCGGGTCCGCTGACCGCTCACGTAGCGGCTGTCGGTCCGTTTGGCCATCACCCCCTCGAGGCCCAGTTCCCTTGCGCTTTCGAGGAGGAGTCCCACGGGTTCGTCCAGCACCATGGACAGGTCCACCGGAGAGTCCGACGGCCGGAAGAACGCCTCCAGCCGCCGGCGCCGCTGGCTGAGCGGCAGGCGCCGCAGGTCCTCCCCGTCCTCGAAGAGGAGGTCGAACAGCATCAGCTGCACGGGGATGGCGGTGCGGGCTTTGGCGACGTCGGCCGCCCGCGTGAGTTTCATCCGGCCTTGCAGGAGTCCAAAGTCGGGCCTGCCTCCGGGCCCGACGGCGATGATCTCGCCGTCGGCCACAAACGGCTGCTCCGGCCAGCAGACGCGGTCCGTGAGCTCCGGGTAGGTCTTGGTGACGTCGTTGCCGTTACGGCTCAGGATGCGGATCTTTTCCGTGTCAGCCACCAGGATGGCCCGGACCCCGTCCCACTTGAGTTCGTACTGCCATGTGCTGCCGCGCAGGTCTGCCTCGGTGCCCGCCGTCGCCATCATGGGCCGGTACCCGGCAGGGTCTGCGGACGTGTCCGTGGTGGGCTCCGCGGTCGGTGCGGGCCCCGCAGACTCGGCCGTTTCGCCCGCGCCGGCTTCTTCGCCGGCTTCCGGCGAAGGCTCTGTTACCGCCTGGGCCGCGTGCCGTCGTCGTCCACCCGGGTGCTCCGGGTCCATCAGGTGGATGAGCCACTGTTTTTCCGCGTCCTTGCCCTGGCCGCGGCCCGTGTGGATGAGCGCGAGTTTCCTGGCGCCGCCCAGCCCCCCGCCCTCTGATCCGGTAAGGGTGACGATGACTTCCTTGCCGTTGATCCACTTGTGCAGCTCATACGTGCCGGTGTCCCAGATGGTCATCTCACCCGCCCCGTACTGCCCCTTGGGGATGGTCCCGTGGAAGGTGAGGTAGTCCATCGGATGGTCCTCGGTCTGGACCGCCAAATGGTTCTTGCCGCCGGATTCCGGGACACCCTTGGGCAACGCCCAGGACGCCATGACGCCCTCGTGCTCCAGGCGCAGGTCCCAGTGCAGCCGGCTGGCGTGGTGTTCCTGGATGACGAACGCGTTCCCGCCGGTCGGGATGCCCGCGAAAGGTTCCGGCGTCGCCTGGGGATCCCGCATGGAGCGGTACGCGCCCAGGCGGGGGTCGTCGTCGTGCCCGTCCTCCTGTTGCTCCGCACGGGCCGCAGCGTTGACGACGACGGCGAACGGGTCCTTGCCGTCCCGCACCCGCCGCAGCACCTCCTGGTAGTCCAGGTGCTTCAGGCGGGGAGACTCGATTTCCCGCCACGTCCGCGGTGCGGCCACCATGGGCGTGGGGCGGCCCCGTAACGAGTACGGGACCACAGTGGTTTTCGCCGCGTTGTTCTGGCTCCAGTCCACCAGCACCTTGCCCTTGCGGAGCGTCTTCTTCATGTCGCTGACCGCGAGGTCCGGGTGGTCCGCCTCCAGCGCCCGGGCCAGTTCCCGGGCAAAAGCTGAGATCTGGTCCGAGGTTTGGGAACCGTCAAGCGCGGCGTAGAGGTGGATGCCTTTGCTGCCGCTGGTGACCGGCACGGGTTCCAGGCCTACATCCTCCAGGATGGACCGCGCCAGGAGTGCCACCTCGCGGCATTCCGGCAGGCCCGCCCCGTCACCAGGGTCCAGGTCCAGTACCAGCCGGTCCGGGTTGAGCTGGTTGCCGTGCGGATCCACCCGCCACTGCGGTACGTGGATTTCCAGTGAATTGATCTGGCCGAACCACGTCAGCGTGGCGGCGTCGTTGACCAGGGGATAGTGGATGGTCCGGTCCTTGTGCGTGATCGCCGCCCGGGGGAGCCAACCAGGGGCGGAGTCCTCCAGGTCCTTCTGGAAGAACACTTCGCCCGGCTTGTCCGCCGTGCCCACCCCGTTGACCCATCGTTTACGGGTGGCCGGACGGTTTGCCGCCGCCGGGATCAGGACGTGGGCCACTGCTGCGTAGTAGGCCAGCACGTCAGCCTTGGTGGTGCCGGTCTCCGGATAGATGATTTTGTCCAGGTTGGTGAGCGTCAATTCGCGCCCCGCAACCCGGACACGTTCCCTACTGCCGGCCACAGGTCTTCACCTCCGGCCCGCTCTGATGTTGACTGTAGGAATGAGAGCCATCTGGAAGGGTGCCATCGCGTTCGGGCTGGTCAACGTGCCCGTGAAGGTCTACAGCGCCACTGAGGATCATGACATCAGTCTGCACCAGGTACACAACGCCGACGGCGGCAGGATCCGCTACCAGCGCCGGTGCGAGGTCTGCGGGGAGGTGGTGGACTACTCGGACATTGAGAAGGCGTTCGAGGAGGACGGCCGCACCGTGGTGCTGTCCAAGGAGGAGCTCAAGTCCATTCCGGCCGAGAACAGCCACGAGATCGAAGTGGTGCAATTCGTGCCGTCCGAACAGCTCGAACCCATGATGTTCGAGAAAAGCTACTACCTGGAACCGGACTCCAAATCGCCCAAGGCGTACGTGCTGCTGCGCCGGGCCTTGGAGGACACGGACCGGGTGGCGATCGTCCAGTTCGCGCTGCGGGAGAAGACCCGGCTGGGGGCCCTGCGGATCAAGGACGACGTGCTGGTGCTGCAGTCGCTCCTCTGGCCTGATGAGGTGCGGGAAGCCAGCTTCCCGTCCCTTGACGCCGACATCAGGATCTCGGCCCAGGAACGCGACATGTCCGCGGCTTTGGTGGAGTCCATGGCTGCCGACTTCGAGCCCGCCTCCTTCACGGATGACTACCAGGTGCAGCTCCGGCAGCTCATCGAGGCCAAGCTCGAACAGGGCGAATCGCTGGACACGGAGGAGACCTTCGGCGTCGAAGCCGGCGAGGGCGGCAAGGGCGAAGTCATCGACCTCATGGAGGCCCTCAAGCGGAGCCTGGACCGGAAGCGCGGCGGCGCTGCCGCCGGCGGGGATTCCGACGGCGGCGCGGACACCGGGGAAGAAGAACCCTCCAAGCCCGCACGCAAGGCCGCCGGCACCAAGGCCGCCGCGTCCGGGAGCGCCGGCACCAGGACGGCCTCCTCCAGGACGGCCGCCAAGACAGGGACGGACGATGCAAAGCCGGCCGCCACGAGGCAGGCCGGCAAGGCCCCCGCCACCAAGGCCGCCGCGAAGCCGGCGGCCAAGACTGCTGCCAAGGCCACAGGCACCAAGTCCTCCACCACCAAATCCAGCACCAATTCCGCCGGCACAGCAGACGACAAGCCGGCCGCAAAGACCAGCACCAGGGCGCGCAAGCCTGCCTGACACTGTCCGGGCCGGAACAGCTGCTGTGCCTTTACAGCGGCCGCCATGGCGTCCACAATGAGTCGCATCGCAGCCACCGCTGTGCCAACAGCGTGCTGTCACCTATTGGGAACGGACCCATGCGAACGGACCCGCCGGAACGGACCCGTGGGAACGGACACGAAAAGGGGCGCGGACATGAACGATCAGGCCGCCGCGGAGGCGGACCGGCAACTCAAGGCCAAACACCGGGCCATGTGGGCGTCAGGGGACTACCCGGCGCTCGCCGACGAAATGCTCCTGGAACTGGGCGCGGTGCTGGTGGAGGCGTGCGGCATCAACCCGCGGCAACGCGTCCTCGATGTTGCGGCAGGAACCGGCAACGCAGCCATCCCTGCTGCCATGATGGGCGCCAAAGTAGTGGCCGGCGACCTCACACCCGAACTCTTCGACGCAGGGCGGCGGGAGGCAGCGAACCGGGGCGTCACCCTCGACTGGCAGGAAGCCGACGCCGAAGCCCTGCCCTTCGGTGATGAAGAGTTCGACACCGTCATGAGCTGCATTGGAGTGATGTTCGTTCCGCGCCACCAGGCAGCCGCCGACGAACTGCTCCGGGTCTGCAAACGGGGAGGCACCATCGGGCTGCTCAGCTGGACCCCGGAAGGATTCGTCGGGCAGTTGTTTGCCGCCCTGGGTCCGTTCGCGCCCCCGCCCCCGCCGGGTGCGCAGCCCGCCACGCTGTGGGGGAGCGAGGAATACGTCCGCGAACTGCTGGGAGACAGGGCCGGCGGTATCCGCACCAGGAAGCAGAACCTGGCCGTCCGGAGCTTCCACCAGCCGGCGGACTTCGTCAGGTATTTCAAATCGCACTACGGCCCCATGATCTCCGTGTACAAATCACTGGCCGATGACCGGGACAAGGTCAAAGCCCTGGACCAGGCCCTCACCGACCTGGCCGAGTCCTGCGGGGACGCGCACGGCGACGTCCCGTTCCAGATGGAATGGGAATATCTGATCTTCACGGCGAGAAAGGCTTGAGCATGACCGGAAACCATGTGGCAACGTCCGTTACCACCATCCACGCCACGCCTGAACGTGTGTGGGAGGTGATCACCGACCCCGAGGCGGTGAAGGAGTTCATGTTCGGAGCCACCCTGCAGACGGACTGGAAAGTTGGCAGCCCCATCGTCTGGCACGGCGAGTGGGAGGGGAAGCCGTACCAGGACAAGGGCGAGATCCTGGATGTTGAACCGGGGCGGAAACTGGTCCACACGCACTTCAGCCCGTTGTCCGGCCAGCCGGACGAGCCCGGGAATTACCACAAGCTCGAATGGACCCTGGAGGACCAGGGCGGCACCACCCGGCTGACCCTGGCCCAGGACAACAACCCCAGCGAAGAAGCCGCAGCGCACTCCAGGGCGATGTGGGACAAGCTGGTGGCTGACGTGAAGGCCATTGCGGAACGGGGCTGACCGTCAGGCCTCCCCAAGGAGGCATGGCGCTTAAAGCCAAACGGCCGCCGTCGGGCGTTCCCTGGGGAAGCCCGACGGCAGCCGCCGGCTGTGTGCTGCAAGGCAGCGTGGCTGCTACTCGGCGTCGTGATCCGTTTCCAGGATCTGCACCAGGCGTTCCAGGGCGTCGTCCGCACCGGCGCCTTCGGCGCGGAGGACCACTACGTCGCCGTGCGAGGCGCCCAGGCTCATGAGGGACAGGATGCTGGCGGCATCCATCGCCTCGTCTGCCGGCTCGCCTTCACGGGCGATGGTGATCTCCAGGTCGAACTCGCCGGCCGCCTCAGCGAAGATGGCGGCGGGGCGTGCGTGCAGGCCCACTCGGCTGGCGACGGTTGCGGTGCGTTCTGGCATTGTTGCTCCTTAGTCGTTCGGCGTGCTGACGGTTCAGCGCCGGGAGGATAGGTGGGTCGGGGCCGGCTTAGACGGTTACGGGAACCGGTTCAACCGTATCAACGGTCTTCTTGACTGCCCAGCGTTTGAGGGCGATCACCGACAGGGCCGTAACTACCGTACCCACCACGATCGAGACGAAGAACATCAAGAAGTTATCGATGGCGAAGAAGACGAAGATGCCGCCGTGCGGTGCCTTGGATCCGACGCCTGCCGCCATCGAGATGGCTCCGGTCACCGCGCCGCCCAGCATGCTGGCGGGGATGACGCGCAGAGGATCGGCCGCGGCGAAGGGGATGGCACCTTCCGAGATGAAGGACGCCCCCAGCAGCCAGGCGGCCTTGCCGTTTTCCTGCTCCGCGAGGCTGAAGAGCTTCTTGTTCAGGACCGTTGACGCCAGCGCCATGGCCAGCGGGGGAACCATGCCGGAGGCCATGACCGCTGCCATGATCTGCCAAGGCGCCTGGTTGTCGATGGTAGCCGCACCCAGGCCGGCGACGGCGAAGGAGTAGGCAACCTTGTTGACCGGGCCGCCGAGGTCGAAGCACATCATCAGGCCCAGGATCACGCCGAGCGCGATGGCACCGGCACCGGTCAGGCCGGACAACCAGGCGTTCAGGCCCTTGGTGATGGCCACGATCGGGCCGCCCAGGATCAGGAACATCAGGCCGGAGGCCACCAGCGATGCCAGTAGCGGGATGATCACCACGGGCATCAGGCCACGCAGCCAGCGGGCTACCTGCAGGCGGCCCACCACGTGGGCGATGTAACCGGCGAGCAGGCCGCCGACGATACCGCCGAGGAAGCCGGCTCCCATGAACCCGGCCACGGCACCGGCGACGAAACCGGGGGCGATGCCCGGACGGTCAGCGATCGCGTAGGCGATGTAGCCGGCCAGCGCCGGAACCAGGAAGCCCAGCGAGAGGGCACCTATCTTGAACAGCACCGCGCCCAGGTAGGCGCCCAGCGGACCCCACGCGTTGTCAGGGAACTCGGTGGGCAGGTTGAAGAGGCTGTTCTGGACAACGATATTGTCCGCATATTTGGTGATCAGGTAGCCGCCCATGAGGAAGCCGAGGGCGATCAGGAGGCCGCCGCCTGCCACGAACGGAATCATGTAGCTGACGCCGGTGAGCAGGGCCTTCTTGAGCTTCTGCCCGATGTGCTCGCCCTTTTCCTCAGCCTCGTGCTCGGCCTGTTCCTCGGCACCGAAGTGCGGGACGCGGCGGGCGTGGGGGTTGTCGGCTGCGGCGAGCGCTTCCTGGACCATCTTGTCCGGTTCGTCGATGCCGCGCTTCACGGGGGCGTTGATGACGGGCTTGCCGGCAAAACGCTCCTTGCCGCGCACGTCCACGTCAACGGCGAAGATCACGGCGTCCGCGGCGGCGATGACGGCGGGGTCCAGCGCCTTGGCGCCGGAGGAACCCTGGGTTTCCACCTGCAGGTCAATGCCCATTTCCCGGGCGGCCGCCACGAGGGAGTCGGCTGCCATGTAGGTGTGCGCGATGCCGGTGGGGCATGCGGTTACGGCTACGAGGCGCTTGGGGCCGCGTCCGCCGGAGCCGGCGGCACCGGTGGCGGGAGCGCCGGAAGCGGAGCCGGCGGCACCCGCTGCGCCAACGCCGGCAGCCACCGGAACTGCATCCGCCGCGGGGGCGGCAGCGTGCGCGGCAGGCTTGTCCGCCAGTGCGCCTTCAACGAGTTCCACGATCTCTGCCTCGGAGGAGGCGTTGCGCAGCGCTGCGGTGAAGTCCTTCTTGATCAGGGAGCGGGCCAGCTTGGAGAGCAGCTTCAGGTGCTCCTGGTCCGCGCCGTCCGGTGCGGCGATGAAGAACACCAGGTCCGCCGGGCCGTCCTTGGCGCCGAAGTCCACCTTCGGGTTCAGGCGGGCCATGGCCAGGGTGGGCACCGTGACGGCGGCGGAGCGGCAGTGCGGGATGGCGATGCCGCCGGGGATGCCGGTGGCGGTCTTCTGCTCGCGGGCGAAGGCATCGGCGAAGAGGCCTTCGACTTCTGTGGCGCGTCCGGTGGCAGCTACCTTGCTTGCCAGATGCCGGATCACCGCTTCGGGCGCGTTACCCAGGTTCTGGTCGAGCTCGACCAGTTCCGTGGTGATGAGCTGAGTCACTGTCAATCCTTTCGAAGGGCCGTGATGGTTACGGCATCCGGGGTGGTTTGGTGTACTGCCGGAACAGTGGAACCCGGCAGCGAGGCAGCGGCGGCACCGTGGGCCACCGCCTGACGGAGGCAGTCGGCCGGGGCGGATCCCCGGCCGTGGGCGAGCAGGTAGCCGGCCAGCGCGGAGTCGCCCGCGCCCACCGTGCTCACTGCGGCGACCGGCGGGTGCGTGGCCAGCCACGCACCGTCGGCCGTTACGAGGACAGCTCCCTTGGAACCGAGAGTCGCCAGCACAGCACCCACGCCGGAACGAACGACGGCGGCCGCGGCGGCTGCGGCAGCAGCCGGGTCCGCTTCGAGCTCGTCTCCGGTGGCCGGGGCAAAACCGGCGGCTGCGGCCAGCTCAGCCAGTTCTTCGGCGTTGGGTTTGAGGAGGTCCGGTTTCCCGGAACCTGGGGTTGTTGCGCCGCTGCCCGTGCCGTCGTCGGACGTTCCGGCGTCGGTCAGGGAAGCGGCCAGGGGCGCCCCGGAGGAGTCGACGGCGATCAGGGGCGCAGTGCCATTGCCCGCCTCCCTGATCCGACGGGCCACCGTGGCGTAGAAGTTGTCCGGGAATCCGGGCGGCAGCGAGCCGGCCAGGACCACCCAGCTGGCGCCGCGCGAGCTTTCCAGCAGCAGCTTGATGAGCGCTTCCTGCTGGTCTGCCGCCAGGACGGGCCCGGGTTCGTTGATCTTGGTGGTCACGCCGCCGGGTTCGGTGAGCGCCACATTGGTCCGCAGCGGCTCGTCGATGGGCAGGGACACGAAGGGCACCGCCTGCTCGCGCAGGCCGGCGAGGACGGGATCGCTGTCCGCTCCAGGGAGGACGGCCAGGGACTCGAGGCCGGATGCCACCAGGGCGCGGGAGACGTTGACTCCCTTGCCGCCGGACTCCTGCCGGACGGAGACGGCGCGCTGCACCTCACCGCGGGCCAGGGGGCCGGGCAGGGCAACGGTACGGTCAAGGCTGGGGTTGGCCGTGAAGGTGACGATCATGCGATCACCACGTCTACGCCGGCGTCTTCCAGGGCGGCCGTGAGTTCCGGCCCGGGTTCACTGTCTGTGATCAAGGTGTCCAGATCTTTCAGGGAGGCGAACTGGACCAGGGTTTCCGTGTCCAGCTTGGAGGAGTCGGCCAGTACCACAATGCGGCGTGCCGACTGGACGAAGGCTGCCTTGACGGCGGCTTCTTCAGGATCGGGAGTGCTGACGCCAAAAGTGGCGTGGATGCCGTTGGTGCCAATGAAGGCTATGTCGGGGCGGAGGCGGGAGGCGGAGTCCACCGTTGCCTGGCCCACGGCCACCTGGGTGATTCCGCGGACCCGCCCGCCCAGGATCTGCAGGGCAACGCCGGGAACGTTGGAGAGCTTGCTGGCGATGGGGACAGCATGGGTGATGACTACCAGTTCGTTGTGCGGACCGGTTCCGTCGGACGGTTCGACGGCGGTGCGCCGCGCCAGCATGTCCGCGAGCACTTCGGTGGTGGTGCCGCCGTCCATCAGGACACTGGCCGGCGAGTTCCGTGGGATCAGCGCGAGTGCGGCTTCTGCGATGCGGATCTTCTGGTCCGGCCGCTGGATGGCGCGCTCGGTGACGCTTTCTTCGGTGGTGCTGAACCGGTCGGCAGCCACGGCGCCGCCGTGGACGCGACGGACGGTGCCGGCGTTCTCCAAGGCGGCGAGGTCCCTGCGCACGGTTTCGGTAGTGATGCGGAAGCGCTCAGCCAGCAGGGTCACGCTGACCCGGCCGTTGCCGGCGACAAGCTCGGCAATCTGTTGCTGGCGCTCTTCGGCGAACACGTACCCTCCGTTGCGTAGGTTCCTGCGTGACTGGCATCACATTGATGTTGAGTTACTTGACTTTATCTTTGCTTATGTTGGTTTGTCAATGGAAACCCACACGAAACAAAATGCTCTCCTTGTGGGCTGTGGAGACTTTGCCGGACGTGCCCGCTTCGCGGGCCGCACGACACCCAGGCGGAAGTCCGGCGAAATGCGAAAGCCGGGCCGGTCCGCAGTGGACCGGCCCGGCTTGCGGGCGTGCAGCTGGCTCCCGGGGAGGTTCACCCGGTTCCGTTGTTCCGTGGTGGCTAGATGCCGCCGTCGCGCGTTTCGTTGCGGGTGATGCGCTCGCCCGTGTTGGGGTCGATGACCGAACGGGACTCGCTGACGCGGCGGCTACGGCCGGGGGAGGCCAGGATCAGCGAGGCGATCAGGCCGATCACGCCTACGGCGATCAGGATGTAGCCCACCAGCTGCTGGTCCACGAAGGGGATCAGTCCTGGAGCCACAGCCCAGGCAAGGATGGCGCCGAGGGCGATGAGGAAGATTGACGAGCCGATTCTCATGACGTGCTCCTTATAGCCGCGTCCAGTGCGGCACTGGTATGGCGTTACGGGAAAGTGTTACGTATGGTGCCACTGCTAAGCATGCTGTCTGTCAGGCGACACGCTACCTCCCGGCGGTACCGGATTCAATCACCCTGTCGGGAGGGGGCGCTTGCGTCGCTACGCTGGTCCGGTGGAAACAGTAGTGTGGTCCAAACCCGAAAAGCTGCGCGCCGGTACGCCCTTGTTGGTGATGATGCATGGCTACGGCACGGACGAGTCCCGGATGGTGCGCCTCTTCGAGTACCTGCCCCTGGAGTTCACCTTCGCCGCGCTGCGCGCTCCCATGCCCATTGGCGACCACTGGGGGTGGTTCCTGCTGGACTATTTCCTGGCCAACGACTTCGCGGACGTCATCTCCGCCGCCACCTCCGTGCGGGCCTGGATCAGTTCGGTCAGGGACCAGCACAGCAGCGTCACCCTGATGGGGTATTCCCAGGGGATGGCGATGGCGAGCACGCTCCTGCGGCTGCACCCTGACGACTACAAAGCTGTCGTTGGACTGTCCGGGTTCGTACTCAATAACGAGCTCCTGTCCACCATGGACTCCTTCGAGACCAAGAAGCCCTTCTTTTGGGGGCGGGACAAGGCAGACCTGGTCATCAACGAGGACGCCACCGCCTACACCGCCGAATGGCTGGCGGAGAACACGTTGCTGACGGCCCGGACGTACCCGGGCATGGGGCACGCCATGTCCAAGGCCGAGATGGTCGACGTCAGCGCCTTCCTGCGCCACTACGTGCTGCGCTGAACCTCCGGCGGATGCTGCCGGCGCGCGGAAAAAACAGTTGCCAGTCAAATTTGCAAGCGCTTACACTCGTCTGTGGCCATGATCGGTCCTGCAGTGGGCGGACACGGAGATGCTGCTGTGCGTGTGAGCACAGGAGCATCCCGTTGGCCGCACCAACGGGGCCGGCTGTCCGCAGACTGAAAGGACACCGCACCGCTGATGACACACCACACGTCACCCGGGACCACCGACTGGACCGGCGCCGCCGCAATCCTGTTCGACCTCGACGGAGTACTGACGCCCACGGCCACCGTGCATGAGCGCGCCTGGCAGGAACTGTTCGACGGCTACCTGGCCTCGCATCCGGACGTTCCCGGGTACCGCGAAAGCGACTACTTCGACCACATCGACGGCAAGCCCCGTTTTGACGGGGTGCGGGACTTCCTTTCATCCCGCGGAATCACGCTGCCCGAAGGCCCGTTCGACGACGACCCCGCCCACGAAACGGTCCACGGCCTGGGCAACCGGAAGAACAGGCTTTTCAACGACATCGTCAGTGCCGGCGTCGAACCGTTCGAGGGCTCGGTGCGGTTCCTGGAAGCGGTGCTTGCCCAGGGACTCAAGGTCGCCGTCGTCTCATCATCCCGGAACGCGCCTTCTGTCCTGCAGGCGGCGGGACTCAGCCACCACTTCCCCGTGGTGGTGGACGGGGTGGTGGCCGCGGAGCAGGGCCTGCCCGGCAAGCCGAGCCCGGCCACCTACGAATACGCCGCGAAACTGCTGGACCTCTCCAGCGCGGAGTGCGTGGTGGTGGAAGACGCCGTATCCGGCGTGCAGGCCGGCCGGGCAGGATCGTTCCACTCCGTCATTGGGGTGGACCGCGGTGCCGGCCGGCAGACGCTCCTGGATGCCGGCGCCACCCTGGTGGTCAACGACCTTCAGGAACTCATTCCCTAAGCCGGTGTTGCCCGCCCCAAGGCAACTGGTGCCGCCACCCCCAATATGGCACCAATCCGAGCAGCGCATTTCCCCCGAATACCTCGTGCCCGCCCCCGGCGGCACCCGGCAAGGCCAAAAGGATCCCCACCATGGCAGTCATTACCGCGGACCGCGAACGGTTCCCCGACACCCCCTGGCAACTCGTTGAAACCCGCCATGAGGCAGGTGACGCGGGAACCCTCGAGACACTGTTTGCGCTCGGAAACGGGCACCTGGGCATCCGCGGCGCCCACTGGGCGGCAGCGGACGCCGGGCTGCCGGGCAGCTTCATCAACGGCCTGCACGAAATCTGGGACATCAAGCACGCGGAAAACGCCTTCGGGTTCGCCCGGACCGGGCAGCGCATCCTCTACATTCCGGACGCCAACAACTTCGCGGTGGTGGTGGACGGCGAAACCCTCAGCCTCGCCGAGTCCGAGGTCCTGGAATACCGGCGAACCGTTGACTTCTCCACCGGAATCTATGAATGCCGCGTCACCTGGCAGTGCCGGTCCGGGGCTGCCGTGGCCACCACCGAACGGCGCGCCGTGGGCTTCGAGTCCCGCGGCTGCCTCGGCATCTCGCTCGAGGTGGCCACGGACCGGCAGGTCTCGCTGGACGTCACCTCACAGGTCATCAACCGCCAGGACCAGCCGGTGGAAGACCACTCCGTGCACGATCCGCGACGGTCCGGCCGCCACGCCGGACGCGTGCTGCTCCCGGTGCGCCTTGATGGCGGCGACGGTTCGCTGCGCCTGTCCTGGGAGGCCGCCGAATCCAAGCAACGCGTGGGCCTGGCCGTGGACCATTGGACCTCCGCGGGGCACCAGCCCTTCGAAACCCTGGTGGACCAGGACGACAGCAGCGTCCGCTACGTCCTGGCAGTGGACCCGGACGAGCCCTTCCGGCTGGAAAAGAGCGTCAGCTACGCCGCCGGCCGTCCCGTCCAGGACCCCGGCGTCGACGCAGCAGCGGTGGCCGAGGAAGCCCTCCGCCCGGTCAACGAGATCTTTGCCGAGAGCATGGCCCATTACCGCGGCTACTGGGCCACGTCGGACATCGTGGTGGGCGGCGGCAGCCCGGGGCTGCAGCAGGCCATCCGGTGGAACCTGTTCCAGCTGGCCCAGGCCACGGCACGCGCCGATGTTGCCGGCATCCCTGCCAAGGGCGTGACCGGCTCCGGCTACGAGGGGCACTACTTCTGGGACCAGGAGGTGTACCTGTTGCCCTACCTCACCTACACCCATCCCGACGGCGCGCGGCAGGTGCTGGAGTTCCGCCACGGCATGCTGCCCGAGGCGAAGATCCGGGCCAAGGAGCTGAGCGTGGATGGCGCCCTCTTCCCGTGGCGTACCATCAACGGACTCGAGGCCAGTGCCTACTACGCTGCCGGAACGGCCCAGTTCCACATCGCGGCAGCGATTGCGTTCGCCACCAACCGGTACCTCTGGGCTACCGGCGATGCGGCGTTCCGGGACGGGATGGGCGCTGAACTCCTGATCGAGACCGCCCGGATGTGGATCTCCCTGGGCTTCTTCGGCAAGGACGGGCTCTTCCACATCCACGGCGTCACCGGCCCCGACGAGTACACGGCCGTGGTGAACGACAACCTCTATACCAACGTGATGGCCCGCTTCAACCTGCGTGCCGCTGCGGCGCTGGAACACCCCGAAATCACGCAGGAGGAGCGCCAGCTGTGGCAGGCGGCGGCCAGCCGGATGCAGCTGCCGTTCGACACCCGGATGCAGGTGCACTCCCAGGACAACGACTTCATGACCCTGGAAGCGTGGGACTGGACCACGCCGCGGTCAAAGTACCCCCTGCTGCTGCACTTCCACCCGCTGGTGATCTACCGCCACCAGGTCCTCAAGCAGGCGGACACGGTCCTGGCCATGTTCCTCCAGTGGCAGGACTTCACGGCCCAGGAGAAGCAGCGGGCCTTCGACTTCTACGATCCGATCACCACTGGCGATTCCACCCTCTCTGCCTGCGTGCAAGGGATCATGGCAGCCGAGGTGGGGTATTCGAAGGAAGCCCTGGACCACTTCACCAGTGCCGCGTTCATCGACCTCGACGACACGCACGGCAACACGATCGACGGCGTCCATATCGCGTCCACGGGCGGCGTGTGGAGCTCGCTGGTGTGCGGCTTCGCCGGTATGCGGGACCAGGGGCCGGTGCCGTTCTTCGATCCGCGCCTGCCCGCAGAATGGGATGCGTTGGCCTTCCACTTGAAGATCGAAGGGCGACTGCTGCTGGTCCAGCTCGCGTCCGGTTCCATCACCCTCACCGTCCAGGACGGCGAGCCCCTGGAAGTCGACGTCCGGGGCCAACGCGTCCTCGTGGCGGCGCAGCCCGTGCAGGTTCCGCTGGAACCGGTGGCCGTTCCCGCGCCAACGGTCTTTCCCAGCGGCCTGCCGACCGCGAGCATCCCGGTGGTGCGCGGCAACAGTTAGGCGGCCTGCCGGGCACGCAGGACGCGTCCGACGGCGGGAGGAGACGGCGGTGCCCCCGCCGCCTTAGTCTCCTGCCGTCGTCGCCCGTTCCACCTGCGGTACCGCGTCCAGCGGATGTGCGAGTTCGTCGCGGGGCATTTTGGCGGCAGCCATGGCCATCACCGCCATGAGGGGGCACACGCCGCCGGCCACCAGGAAGATCAGCCATATGGGCAGCACTTCCGCCGCCGGTCCTGCCAGCGCCATGGATACCGGCATCAGGGCCAGCGACACAAAGAAGTCCAGGCTGGAGATCCTGCCCAGGAGGTGCGGCGGCACGCGCCGTTGCAGCAGAGTGCCCCAAATGACCATGCCGACGCTGCCGGTGGCGCCGAACACGAACAGGGCCGCGCCGATCGCCCAGAAGTTGTCCATCACTCCGATCGCTGCCAGCGGAAGGCTCCCTGCGCCCCAGGAGACCATCATCACCGTGAGGTACCGCCGCGGCAGCCGGAAGGACGCGGTGAGCAGCGAGCCGAGGGCAGCGCCGACGCCCATGATGGCGAGCAGGAAACCGAACGCGCTTGAATCGCCGCCGAGCTGGTCGCGGACCACAAAAGGCAGCAGCACCTCGATGGGCCCTATCAGGAACAGCACGGAGATGCAGGCCCACAGCAGGGTCCACAGGAGCCAGGGCGTGCGCACGGTGTAGCCCACGCCCTCGCGCAGATCCCGGAGGAAGGATTGACGACGACGTTCCGCGCCTTCCGTACTCTCCCCGCCTTCGCCGCCCGCACCAGGGCGTTCCTGTGTGCGCAGGAAGTTCAGGATGACGAAGGCCGCGAAGTGGCACCCGGCAACCGCCGTCACTGCGTGCGACGGCGAGAGCGCTGCCACCAGGACACCGGCTGCCGCGGGCCCGGCCGCCTGTTGCAGGACCGGCCGCATGGACCCCTCCATGCCGTTGGCCGCCAGGAGGTCTTCCGGCGGAAGGATGCGCGGCAGGATGGCCGAGTACGCGGGGAAGAAGAAGGCGGCGCCGACCCCCAGCACGAACGCGCCCACCGCCAGGTGCCACAATTCCAGCCAGCCAGCCATGGCCAGCCCGCTGACGGCGGCGATTACGGCGAGGTTGGCGCCCTCCACGGCGATGATGAGGCGCCGTTGGGGAACACGGTCGGCCGCGATCCCGCCGGCCAGGACGAAGGCCACCAGGCCAACGCTGCCGGCGGCCGCCACCAGGGAGAGGTCCAGCGGGCCGCCGCCCAGGTGGATCACCTGGTACACCATGGCCACGGCCCACATGCCGGACCCGAAAATCGAGATGGCCAAGGCTGCGATCAGCACGCGGTATTCGCGATGGGCAAACGGCCGCAAGGCTTTGGGCGTGGGCATAGGCCCAGTTTAGGGGCGTCTCCGGCCGGACAACCACCGTGGCTGAGCCGGCCCAAACCCGGTCGGGGATTACCCGGCGAGGAGGCTGCTGGCTTCCTGGCGGGTGGTGCCGGAGTCTTGGATGCCGTCGGCGATGTGGGCGAGTTCGGCGGGGATGTCGCGGCCTTTTTTGCGCATGGCGGTGGCCCAGAGGCGGCCGGCGCGGTAGGAGGAGCGGACCAGGGGGCCGGACATG
>NZ_JBFRDA010000023.1:0-53450 GCF_052113345.1 Pseudarthrobacter sp. YAF2
GGGCGGACCGGTCTCGGAACTGGTGGCAGGGAACGCTGAGGTTGAAAAGCAAATCCGGACCATGTCCCGTCACGGTGCGGCGAGCCAGATCCTGGAAGGCTTCGAAGCGCAAAGCACCTACCGCCTGTATCCCCTTGTGCTTCCGGAACGTTCAAAGGAGTCCTTCGCCGAGGTGGATGACATGGTGAAGAGCATTGTCGCCGGTGACGCCCAGCTAGCCCGCGAGAAAGCCGAACAACATATCCAGAGCGTTATCGAAGCCGTCAACAGGGCCTCAACCCGCGACGTGGAGAATCACCTCTCCGGCATCAGAATCTAACACCCACGCCCGTAGACATCCTGGCCGGCCCTCCTCCAGATAGCCCGCGTGAACCGCGGGTATGTCATGTGTTCAGCTCGCCTTACGCCTCACTGAGGGCAATCCCGAGATGACCGCCCACCCTGGCTTGGTAGCCAGGGTGGGCCGGGTCGGAGCATCTATTGTGGGGCGGTCACACCGCGTCCCGACGGCGCCTTGGACCTTGGCTCTGGCTCGTCCGAGGCGAGATGGAAGACCTGTGCCGTAACAGATCTGGATGGACGAGACGACACCAACCCCTGGAAAGCTGCATTCAAGGCCACCGAGAGACTAAAAATCACAATTCCGGCGCCCTGATCAAAGGCTGCAGACGAAGCCTGGGGAAGACCGGTGATGACCGTAACCGTCTTGCCAGCCCGCCTTGTGGATTCGTGCACGCGGGCAGTGGCGCCAACGACATCTGGGTGTTGCGTTTCTCCAGGCAAGCCGAATGACACCGCCAGATCGGCCGGACCAACCATCAAGCCGGTGATCCCGGGAACGGAAGCTATAGCCCCGGCGCTTTCAACGCCATCTTCCTCTTCGATCATTGCAATGATGACCGGGCGGTTCGAGATCAGGTCAACCGGCTCCTTTAGCCCGTAAGAGCCTGCGGGCGTGTACGCAGCGAACCCGCGGTGTCCCGCCGGGGGGTAGAAAGCTGCAGCGACAACGGCCTCAGCGTCGGAAGAATCACGTATGTGCGGGATCAACAGTCCATCTGCTCCCGCGTCAAGGATCCTCCCAATGGCCTCCTTTTCACCGCCAGGAATTCGGACCACAACCGAAAGGCCGAATGCCCGGGCGATGTGAATGTGCGAGGCAAGCAGACTGATCTCGGAAGTCCCATGTTCACAATCAATGACAACGAAATCGAAGCCATGCAGTCCAGCGAGTTCCACAAGATACTGGTTCGGCATACGAAGCAGTCCCCCAACGACACTGAGGCCCCCTGCGATTTTCTCAGCAAGTCCATTCATTGTGTCACCCACGCGGCCGTCTCGGACTTCATCATTTCGATACCTTCTCGATCGTAGCCGTTAGCCGCAACCGTCCTAACGCTGTAGTCCAGACCCAGTACATTGCTCACCAGCTTCTCCCTTCACTAACGGTAATTCTGAACTTGAATTTGCTTGCCGTTCCAAGCTGTCCAACGCGACATTGGTTTCGTCTTGCTGGCGCCAACCCTGGCGATCCGCTAGCAAGAGCCGAACCGCCAAGGCAGCGTGGGGTGTACTACCACTTGCGGCGTATTGCCCTGCTTAAGGTCATGAGTCCAGCGACAACAACGCAGTTAACGATTGCCACCAAGGCGGCCAACACGGCCACCTGCCCGTAAAGTCCCACGCCATAGACTTGGACGATCGCGAACCCGGCAACTTGTGTGTCTGGTCCGGCAAGAACCCGTGATGCACTGGTTTCACCCATGATGATGGTGAAACACAGGGCGAATATTCCAATGAACGCGGGCGCAGTCAGCGGGGCGAGAATCTTGCGATGGGTCCGGAACCAGGAGGCTCCGGCGACGTTTGATGCTTCGATCAATTCGTGGCGGATCTGCTTTACGGCCGACTCGCCCAGAAGTGAGGCGTGGGGAAGGAAGAGCACGACGTAGGTCGCGACCAGGATGAACTGCGTATTACCCAAGTTGAACGGTTGCCCGTAGAAAGCCACCAAGATGCCGACGGCCAGTACCAGGGGCGCAATTGCGGAAGGTATCTTGATCAGGCCGAGTCCGATGGCCGCACTTCGCTGGCCCGCGATCTTCGATGCTGAGGTCAGGAACATGACGATAATCGTGGCGGCCAACGCTCCAATAAAGGCGAACTTCACGCTGTTCGTTATGGCTGATGAGAGGCTGGGGTTGTCCCATATCGCCTGGAAGTTGGTCAACCCGAATGTGGACGGGTCCACTTCGGGGGTCCAGAAAGGCTGCAAAGCCACAACAAGCAGCGCAAGAACGGGCAGCACTGTTGCGCACGTGAAAAAGGCAGCGACAACTCCCCAAATCAGCCAGCGAAAACCGCCCAGCTTGATGACTCCTGCGCCGCCGAATTTGCCTCCGACCTGGGCAAGCCGCCCTTCCTTAGCGGTGCGAAGGTAAGCCAGCCATGCACCTACGGTGATGAGCAGCATGAAGAGTCCAATTACGGCTCCTTCACCAAGCCGCGGCGGATAAGTTGCCGTCACATCGTGCAATACGACCACCGACAACGTCTGAAGGTCGCTCGGCGTCCCCAGGATGAGCGGAACCGTGTATTCACCGAAACCGACGATGATGGCCAGCAGAGTTGCGCCGGCGACAGCGTTCTTGACCGCAGGAATCGAAATCTTAATGAGCGTCCGGAAGGCGCCTGCACCGGCACTCAGCGATGCCTCCTCCAACGCGGGATCCAGATTCGCGAATGCCGGCTGTAGAACAAGGAAGACAAAGGGAACGAGCGTGATTGTCTCCACAAAGATGAGGCCACTCATGCTGTAGATGCTTGGAATGTACTCGCCTATCAACGGCAGCGCCTCGAGCCGCGAGCTAAGGAAGCCGACATTGGGTGTACCAAGCAGAGACCATCCAGTAGCTATAGCAATGTGGGGTACAACGAACGTCGTAAGAGGCAAAATCTGACCGAAAACCCCTAAGGTAGCGTCCGTCCTAGCGTTGGACCACGCCAGAATGGTGCCGATCGCGACGGCCAGGAGCGTTGATGGCAGCACCATGCCGAGGGTCACTAGGAATGACTCTCTCAATTCCGGGGAAACCACGGCCTCGCTCACAAATGTGAGCGTGAAGCCGTCCTCGTCGCGGAAGGCAACCAAGAGGAGTTGCAGGATCGGATAACCGATGGCGAACGCAAGAGTCGCAACTACCAGCCAACTCGTGGCGCGTTTCGTGGAAGCCGTGACGGCGTTGGTCGAAGCCGGAGAGGATGAGGCTGGGCGCTCTCGGGTGATCAGGGCCATCTTCGTTACCTCGAGACCAGTCGAGCGGCGTCACGGGCAAACGTACATCCGATCCGGTCGCCGATCTCCGGTAGCACTGCCCTGTTCGTCTCGATCCGTATTGCAGTACCGTCGTGCAGCCTCGCCAAGACCTCTGTTCTAGGACCTAGGAATTGGACGCTTGTTACCTCGGCCGGGAGGCAGTTGAATTTGGCATCAGGAGAAGCGTGAAGCGAGGCAGTGATATCAATGTCTTCTGCCCGAATGACCGCATAAGCCGTCGAGCCTATTGCGACGTCTTCGGCGATGCCCCTGCTGTCGATATAGAAGTCCCCGGCACCGGAGGTCACGGCCATCACTCCTACCTGAGGGTGGCCTGCCTGGACAGAAATTATATTTGCTCGGCCGACAAACTCTGCGACGTACTTGGTCGCAGGAGTCTTATAGACCTCGTGAGGAGTGCCTAGCTGCTCGACTTTGCCTCCTTTAAGCACCGCGATCCTGTCTGCGAGGGCGAGAGCTTCCTCTTGGTCGTGCGTGACATACACGGCTGAGAAGTTGATGCGGCGATGCATGTTCGCTATCTCCTCCCGGAGGGTGTAGCGGACCTGCGCGTCTATATTGGACAACGGTTCGTCGAACAAAATGACGGAAGGGTGAGATACCAGAGCGCGGGCAAGTGATACTCGCTGCTGCTGACCGCCGCTCAGCGTCCCCGGGTACTCTTTGCCCAGTGAGGACAGTCCGACCAGGTCCAGCGCTTCCTGGACCCTTGCTGGGATGTCGATATTCTTGCGATCCTTAGCTACCCGCAGCGGATAGGCGACGTTCTCGGCAACGGTCATGTGAGGCCAAAGCGCATAGCTCTGGAAAATGACCGCCAACTTCCGGCGGTTCGCCGGCAAATTCACCCGGTTCGGAGACGAATAGACGCTTGTACCGTCGACCTGGATCTCTCCACTGTCCGGCTGCTCCAGCCCAGCAACAGACCGAAGAATAGTGGTCTTGCCGCAGCCACTCGGCCCCAAGAGAACCAGGAGTTCTCCTTCACGGACCGAAAGGGAGACGTTGTCGATGGCGGTGACCTGTGCGTTCGAACCCTTGCGCCGGAACGTCTTGGTGAGGTTTGAAATCTCGAGTCCCCGCGGCCCTGGCCTTTGTACAGTCGTAGGCTGCGCCAGCCGGCCAGGAGCGCTGGCAGTCCGATTCGTCACTTCAGCCCCAAAGAACCGAGGACCTCGTCACGGACAGCAGATGTCACCGTGAACTTCTGGAAGGTCGATCCCTCCGGAATTTCGGTCTTCTCGCATGCACCCTTGGCGAGTTTGTTGAGGGAACCAACCTTCTGTACATCACAACCCAGTTCCTGGCCTTCGGCACTCAGCAGCCAGTTACCGAAGACACGGGCAGCATTCTCGTGGGGAGCCTTGTTGGGGAAAGCCATCGTCGTGCCGGCGATGATCGCGCTGTCACCCGTGATTCGCTTAACAGGTGCTTTGGCCGCTTCCAATGCCGCCGTTCGTCCCGCGTTGAGCGGCAGGCCAGCTGCCTTTTCGCCCGCTGCCACACTCTGTGCAACCCCGTTTGCATCCGCTACAAACTTCGGCTGATTGGCCGCTAGTCCACGAAGGTACTCCGGGCCGAACTTCTCCGCCAAGGCGTTGTAGAACGCCACGAAATAGTCGGTAGTCCGAGGATCAGACATAATCAGCTTGTCCTTGAACTCGTCCTTGGTCAGATCCTTAAACGAAGTTGGCTCTGCGGAACCTTGTACCTTGTTCGTGTTCACGAGAACCTGCCACGGGTAGGCGGCGACGAGAACGGTCCGCTTCCGCTCCTCGGTCGTTGCGTTCTCTTTGAAGTCAGCCAGGCTAGGAAGGAAGTCCTTCTCGCCCCGCAGATCATGGAACCAATCCTGCTGGGCAGCCACCAGTGCCTCAAAGCTGGAGCTGTGAAGGATGTCCGCCGGGCTATTTCCGCCCGAGCTGGTCCTTTCCTGCTGGTACCTATTGGCCAGGCTCGCCGTCGCATCGGTAACGATGCGGACCTTGATATTTGGATACACCGTGTTAAAGCCCGCGATCATCTTGGTGGCCTGGTCGTTGGGAAGCGTTGTGTAGAAGATAACTTCACCCTCCTTATTCGCTTCATCGACCACCTTGGCCCAGTCGCTGGGGAGGTTAGCAGAGTCCTTGGCTTCAATGCTTTGCGCCGCGCTGGTGCTCGCTGGCTGCGCACCACCCCCACAAGCGCTTAGCAGCGAAGCAATGAGAATCATTGTTGCGCCACTGACAATGCCACGACGGTGTGGACTAACCTTCATGATGCTTCTCCCTCAGGATTTGGAATTACGCGAGCCGAAATTCACGCCGAAGCGACACGGCGGTCGCAGTAAACGGCCCCGGTCACCGTCCACTCTCCCCACTCCGAAGTCGAGAGAGGTGGATCACACGGCTTGCACTCACCGTATTCGCGGGATGCATATTGGTCAATAGATTGTGAACAAAACATTTTAAGTTTACGATCGGTGTGGGTTTTGTTCGTATGTCCACCCGCGCGCACATTGCGGCTGGCTCGCTCAGCCCCTCTTCATTCCGGCCGACAACATCAGGCGTCGCCTTGCATATGCGAGGGAGGGCCATCATGGAGGGCGAAGAGAAAGTAGGGGAAAGCCCACGACCTGGCTCTAGACCGCCAATCAACCGGACGGACCGCAGCCAAAGAGTATGGAGAATTCATGGGAGGTAGCTTGATACTGTTCGGCCCCGAGATGCCGCCGAGGCTCCAGGCCTTCCCCGGCCACCCTATTTTCCGGCTTGATCTTGTGGTCCCGAATCCACAAGATCTGGGCCAGGTTTTGGATCAGGCAGTGCAGCAGATGATCCCAACAGCGTTAGAACGCAGACAAGGGATTCTCGTTACCCATATCTTTCCGAACAAGTACACGGTCGAAGTGGACCAAGGGGTCCCGTGCGGCTTAACACGTGAAAAACGAGTCGATGCCGAGACGCGCGTTCAATACACAGTAATTTGCTGTCACGCATCCGGCACCGACGCAAATTTCGAAGCGATGGGAAGGGAAACACCGTGAAGTCCTACCTTTGCGATGAAGGAAGCCTCCTTGCCGGCTTATATGTCCAGATCGGACTAGCTGCAATCCGGCCGCGACGGGAACCCCTTAGCAGCCAGGCGAGGTGGGGGGACTGTGGAATTAACGGTGTATCCGGCTCGACACGCCGGGCGGTGAGCCTGGCGGGGAGGAGCCCGATATGGCCGCAACACTTGAGGCTGTGCCGAGTACGAAAACCGTTGAGAAACTGACAGAGAAGTCCGAGGCCGAGGCCGCGCGGGAGCTGGTGAGGATGGCCAAGGAACAGGGCCTGTCCCTGACCGGACCGGACGGTCTGCTCAAGCAGCTGACCAAGACCGTCATCGAGACCGCCTTGGACGAGGAACTGACCGAGCACCTCGGTTATGAACGGCATGACACGGCTGCAAAGGTCACTGCCAACTCGCGCAACGGCACCCGGCCCAAGACCGTGCTGACAGAGACGACAGGCCCGGTGGACATTGACGTTCCGCGGGACCGGGAGGGCACGTTCGAGCCCAAGATCGTCGCCAAGCGCCAGCGCCGGCTGACCGGTGTTGATGAGATGGTCCTTTCGCTGTATGCCAAGGGCCTGACGACCGGGGAGATCAGCGCCCATTTCGCCGAGATCTACGGCGCCTCGGTCTCGAAGGAGACGGTCTCGCGGATTACCGACCGGGTGCTTGAGGAGATGGCGGCGTGGCAGAACCGGCCGCTGGACGAGGTGTACGCCGCGATCTTCATTGACGCTATTGTCGTCAAGGTCAGGGACGGGCAGGTGGCCAACCGGCCCGTCTACGCCGCCATCGGGGTCACGCTCGCGGGCGAGAAGGACATTCTGGGCCTCTGGGCCGGGACCGGTGGGGAAGGCGCCAAGTTCTGGATGAGCGTGCTGACCGACATCAAGAACCGCGGCGTGAAGGACACCTTCTTCCTCGTCTGTGACGGGCTCAAGGGCCTGCCCGAGGTTGTCACCAACGTCTGGCCGCTGACGACGGTGCAGACGTGCATTATCCACCTGATCCGGAACACGTTCCGTCTGGCCTCGAGGCAGGACTGGGACGCCCTCAAACGCGATGTGAAGCCGATCTACACCGCGGTCAATGCCACGGCGGCAAGGGCGGCGTTTGAGGAGCTCACGGAGCGCTGGGGCAGGAAGTACGGGGCGATCGTGCGCCTGTGGGAGAACGCGTGGGAGGAGTTCATTCCCTTCCTGGACTATGACGTGGAAATCCGGCGCGTGATCTGTTCGACCAACGCAATTGAATCTCTGAACGCCAGGTACCGGCGGCCCGTGAAGGCGAGGGGTCATTTCCCGACAGAGCAGGCTGCGCTAAAGTGCCTGTATCTGGTCACCCGATCCCTCGATCCGACCGGTGCCGGCAGGACCCGATGGACAATGCGCTGGAAGCCCGCTTTGAACGCCTTCGCCATCACTTTCAGCGACCGATTCCCGGCAGCCGAAAGCTACTAAAAGAAACCGCCGGATACACCGTTAATGAGATAGTCCCGAGGTGGGCTCACGAAGTTACGGTAATTGTCGAAGTCATAGATTTATAACGATTCTGTTCGGTCCTGCGTTGGCCCGTTCAATGCTGACGTCCGTATATTTCTGAAGCAGCGCATCATGGCGGCGGCTTCTTCTTGTCCTGCAGTTCACGGTGGGATTGAGCTACACCCAAAGCTGAAACAGGGCTGCTGCTCCCTTCTGCTGCGCTCTTGGGGCACCCTCTTGATATAGGTGGTGGCCCTATGCAGTCTGGGCGGACCGCCCCCCCTGGGCTTCTTTGCCTGGGTGGGGTCGCGGTGTGCTGTCACAATAGCGGTGCTGCTTCACTCTTCAGGGCATTGCGGAGGGTGGTGGCGAAGGTTCTACACATTTCCTCTGCGGCTGCTTTAGCGGCTGCTGATCGGTTGGCCATGCCCCAGAATGCGTGATTGAGGGTGGGGTACTTGAGCAACGTGACGGGGACGTTGGCCTTCCGCAAACGCTGCGAGTATGTAATTGCGTCATCGTAGAGAGGGTCGAGGCGGGCGCCGACGACCACTGAGGATGGCAGACCGTCAAATGTCTCTGCCTTAAGTGGGGACATGCGTACATCATCGCGGTCGTGGGGATCACGAAGATAATGCGAGAGGTACCAGTCCAGGGACTGTTTGGTGAGGCCGTATCCCTCTGCCATTTCCCGTCGGGACAAAGAGTCATGGGCGCTGAGTAACGGGTAAACAAGAAGTTGGGCGATCGGCGCCTGCGCAAGTCCTTGCAATGCGTTGGAGGCCCCTGCTGCCAGGTTGGCTCCGGCGCTACTCCCGGCCACTGCCACGCGTACACCACGGTCCCCGGGGGCGTGCAAGATCTGGGTCAGGTTTTGTTGCGCCCAACTCACGCTGTCGACCCCGTCCTGGTAGGCAGCGGGAAAAGGGTGTTCGGGTGCTAGCCGGTAGCCGATCGAGAGTACCGCGTGTCCTGTGATGCGGTGCAGCATGCGCGCTTGCCGGTCGTGGGTGTCGAGACTTCCCGTGACAAATCCGCCACCGTGGAAAAAGACTGTGACTGCCTCATCTGGTTCTCCTGTTGCGTAGAGGCGGGCAGGTAGGCTGCGACCGGAAAACTCAAGAACCAAATCGCGGACCTGGGCCACGCTCATGTCATCGCCATGGGCCGCTCGACTGGTTGAGCTTCGCCGCGCTTCCTCGGGGCTCATCTGCCATAAGGGCTTTTCACCGGAGGCTTGTCGACTTGCCAGGATTTCAGAAATGTCCCCATCGAGGGAGGGCAGATACACGGACACAGAGACTCCTGCGATTGTGGTGACGGGCGGAGGCGTCCTCCGTACCGGTCAGTTCTAGCGCAGAACCACGGCCGCGCGCTGCCCGGTTTCGCTGTCCGAAACGGAGGTGCGCTCACCGTAACGTTTGATTTAGGTTGGCGTAACGGGCATCACAGGAGTGCCGGGGTCGCTAGAAGGGAGTACGTCATGAGTGGAGGCAATGCTGCCTACACCATCGAGTCCCTGGCTCGGGGGCTGAGCGTACTCAAGGGCTTCAGCCCAGCGCGCTACGATATGTCACTGGCCGAAATCGCAGAAACAGCTCAGGTAACGAAGGCCACGGCCTTCAGAATCGCTCACACCCTTACCGAGTATGGCTTTCTGATGCGGATCGACCAGACCAAGCTTTACCGGCTGGGACCAACTGCCTTGTCGGTAGGCCTTGAAACCGTTGCCTCGATGACACTGCCCATCATCGCCGAACCGGCACTGGTTCACCTGCGCGACCGCACCGGTGAGACCGTACAGCTGGCCGTACCCGACCAGCTCAGCGCCGTCATCGTGGGCCGCTACCCGTCCCGCCGCTTCCCGCCCAACACGGTTTACATCGGCCACAGGGTCCCGATCTATGCCGGCTCACTGGGCAGGGCAATGCTCAGCGCCCTGGAGCCAGAGCAGCGTCGTGCAGTATTGGCAGAGTGTGAGATCCGCGCTGCCACACCACGTTCAAGGACCTCCCCGGAGGCAATTCTGCAAGCGCTCGAGGCGGACGCCCAACGAGGGTGGTCCCTGAACGATCAGGAGACCACCGTGGAACACCGTTCGCTGGCCGCTCCCCTCCTGACGCCCTCGGGCCAACCGGCGGGAGCGGTCAATGTGACTGTCTCAGCACAACGGATCACCGCCCACGACTTAGTGGGCAAATACGCCGATGCTGTCGTCCAGGCAGCCCAGAACATCTCCGGCCTCCTGCCGGAAACTTTCGCCGGCCGTCAGTACGTCGCCTGACCCTTTTTCCAATACACCGAACACTAGGCCACAGGCACTGATGCCCAAGGCTTTTGATCGTCCTACCTAAATTGAAGTTGGAGCAGCAATGCTAACCCTCATCACCGTCCTGATGCTGGCAACATTTCTCGCCGTCATCCTCAGCAAGCGCACCTCAGTGCTCGTGGCACTGATCCTTGTGCCCGTCATCTTCGCAGTCATCGCCGGATTCGGCGGAGACATCGGCGAAATCGTCACCAAAGGCATCGGTAAAGTAGCCCCAACCGCAGCCTTGATCTTTTTCGCAATCCTGTTCTTCGGCGTCCTGCTGGACTCCGGGATCTTCGACCCGCTGATCAAATTTCTCTTACGGATCATGAAGGCCGACCCTCTACGAATCGTAGTGTGTACTGCCGTGCTGACCCTGTTGGTCGCTGTCGACGGTGACGGCTCCTCAACCTACATCATTGTCGTATCAGCACTGCTGGCCGTCTATCGACGGTTCGGCCTCCGGCTCGAAATACTGGCAACGGTAGCCGTGATGGCCGCCGGAACCTCTACCCTGCTGCCCTGGGGCGGCCCGGTCATCAAAGCCGCAACCGCTCTGAACGTCGACCTGAACTCGCTCTACACCCCGCTGATCATCCCCCAGTTGGCTGGAGCAGCCGCTGTCATCGGATTCAGTGTCCTTCTGGGTAAAGCCGAACGCCGCCGGCTTGGCGGTAAGGTCGTCCCCGAACTGGCAGGAGCAGGCGCTGTCATCGGCTCGGGCATTCTCCGAGACGGGGGTGGGGGCAGCAGCCGGTTTGAAGGTCATGCCGTTCCCCAGGTCGCGGACGTCGAGCACGACGGACTTGACCCCAGCGACCCTACCCTTAAGCGGCCCAAACTGTTCTGGGTCAACATCGCTCTGGCCCTGCTGGTCATGATCCCGCTGATCGCAGGGCTCATCGCCCCCGTCTTCCTCTTCATCGTCGGAGCCGCCTTGGCACTCGTCATCAACTACCCCAGCCTCAGCATCCAGCGCGACCTAATCACCCGGCACGCGCCCAACATGATCCCCGTGACCTCCCTGATCTTCGCAGCCGGGGTATTTACCGGCGTCCTTGACCAGACCGGAATGGCCAAAGACCTCGCCCTGTCGATGGCTTCGCTGGTACCCGAAGGGGCCGGCCGGTTCATCCCCCTGGCCACCGCACTGCTGGCCTTCCCGCTAACCTTCATCATCCAACAGGACACCTTCTACTTCGCGGTTCTTCCCGTGCTGGCCGGGGCTGCGGCTCCATTCGGCATCGGAGCAGAAGCGATCGCGCGCGCCTCCGTCGTCGCCCAGCCCCTGCACGCATTCAGCCCTACCGTCGCCGCGCTGTTCGTACTCCTTGGCATGATGAAAATGGACTACGGCGTCATTTTCCGATTCGGAGTCAAATACGGCGCCGGCGTATCAGCCGTGATCCTCGTCGTCGCACTACTTACCGGCGCTGTACCGCTATAAGAATGTTCGAGGGAATCTACTTTCGGTGCGCTGGCGTTCGAGAACCGACGAACTCGGTAACCCCGGGAGCTCCGCTGGAGTTGGTCCCGCTCAACTGCGGTCACTGGGGCACATTCAATATCAAGAGCATGAGAGCGCACTGACCGATGCTGGCTGACTAACCTGTTTGTCGGCCAGGCTTACGGATCTTCATGAGCGGCGTTCGATTTCGCTGGTGGACTAGCAGCAAAAACTCGAATGCGACGGTGCACAAGCCCCTAGCGCACCAAGTTAGTAAAGGAAACCGCCCTCACAAAGCTCGGCGACTTGGGACGTGACCAAGGCACCCCGGTCGCCCAAATGATCAAAGAAGTCGAAGCAAAAGCACGCGCAAAAAACTAGCGCACAGGCTTCACCCGATGGGCGTGGGCGGACACGACTCCAGCTCACGCCCATCGGCGTACGACGAGGACCGGCCCGTCCTTTTGTCATTTAGCTGCAGAAAGGACACTTTGATGGACATTAGGGAATGCACGGGATCCAGCTGGCAGCAAGTGCTCCCGGGGCAGCAAGTCATGCTAACCGCCGTCACCGGACAACAGCCAGCGTAGTGAGGTCTTCAGTCTTGAGTTCGCGGCGACGATTCTGAGACCTCGTCTTGGTTCCCTGCCGGGCGAACCTCTGCGAAGAGTTCAACAGCTTTGATGATTTGTTCGGTGAAGGCACCGGGTGCAGTGGTGAAGAAGCCGAGGGCTGCGGAGGCGTTGGTTCCCAGTCTCAAGGAAATGCCTAGGACGCTGCCGGAGCCTCTGGTGAGCGTTGATCTGTCCTGATTTTCAGGCTGGACTACACCCCGACCTGGCAGCAGGGGCGCCTGACCAGGCAGGATTCGCCCGTCGGTGGAGCCTCTGATCGTGTACTCAGACACTTGCCGGCCCGCAAGAGGTAACATCGCAGCCCCTTGCCCGAAACGATTTCTATCGAGTCCCGATTCTTTGGACTATTTCGATGATTCTCGGGCTACTGCACCCGGGTTCGCTGCCCCCACCGACTGTCAGGCTGGGATTGGAGAACATCATGAGCCAGTGTCAATAAAATCGAATTTCGCGCTGTTCTGACACCGACGAGATCTCCGACATCTTCTGCTCCCGTTGGCATAACTCGATGGCTACTTGACCGAACATCCATTATCGGCGTTGGCTCCGGGGCCCTCATGTCACGCAGTCTTGAGCGTCGATGGTTTGCCCACGTCATCCAAGGTTGTGGGCATAACCAGGGACGGCACCAGCAGCGGCATGTTGTCGCTGGAAGGCTTCTCGTCCGAGGTTAGTTTGCAGATGCCACGGGGGCGGCATCCAATGAACCGGCAGTTAGTGGCCATTGCGTGGGAGTGCACTGGTAGACGCGTGTAAAAGCCCGGACAAAGGTGGATGTGTCGCGGAATCCGCACGCGATCGCGATGGATCTATCACTGACGGCCCTCCGCGAAACTGAAATTAAAGGCCCCACGAAACGCGCGTAATGCCTAAAGGGAAACGTAGGGGGCGTCACAGGCTTAAATGGTAGGAATACCGGTGCAGGGTTAACTAGCCCTCCGCATCAGGATCAACGACTTCGAAGCCAATTTGCCCCCGCTGTGCAACGGGTAAGGTGATCGGTGTACCGAAAACCTTGGACGTTATGCTTGCGATGCCTTCCCGCAGGTATGGGAATAGTGTCATCACGGCGACTTCATTGGCGAAGAGTTCCACACTACGCCGCGGCGGTTGCTCGCCATGCAGGAGCTTGTATTCGACAGCCGCAATAACCCGAACTTCTCCGGTCGGAACTGCCACATCCCCTACTATGCGGATACCGAATCCATCTAGGTCGGCGCGATGCTGGAAACCCAGGCTGACCTGTCCCTCGTGCGGCTCGTCCGAATCAGGAACGCCTTCAAATCTCCTTGCCGAGACCTCGTGGAATTCAATGGAAGTCAACTCGGATCGCTGGATTAGATCTTTAATGAGGTCTATGTCATCGGAAGGCAGTTCTTTCAAGAGACTCACAGGGCCAGCGCAAAGTCGGTTTGCTTGGATGTTGCAGCGGACCAAGCGGCGGTGCCCGGCAACGACGTCTTCGGGTCATTGCTGCGGATATCTAGAAAACGGACGACGTCCATTGGCATCCACGTCGATCGTGCCGCTGCAAGGAGGATGGACTGTCCCTGGTCACGCTCGACCCGGTGCTCCACGAGAGCACCGACAGCATTGGCATATCTCCGAACCGTGGAAAGTTTAGGGTCCGAGTCATAGCGTTCGAATTTTGAAACGGCCTGCTGCGTCACGCCCATGCGTTCGGCCACGTCGCCTTGAGTTAGTCCTGCTTCTCGGCGCAGCGCGACGAGGTCGGTACGCATAGTGCGATGCTCACGAGCAAGGACTTTAGCGCGTGCCCGGATAACTTCTGGGGTCATCAAAGGTGCTGAGGGGTCTGCGGAGGACATGTGGCAATCATGGCTCACAACCTTTAGGTTGTGCAAGTCCTGTTTTAGTTTTCAAACCAAGCTGGATGTCCGTCCTTGTACCGCTTCACGGCGAAATCAATCTCGTCCTGCTGCAGCCCCGAATCCTTCATGTGTTTGTGCAGGGCTAGCAGCCCATCAGGAATCTCAGAGGGCTCCGCGTGGTAGAAACGCAGATGCTTGGACAACGCCTTCCGTCGCAATTCGTACACATCGGGATCTGCGCGAATGGGCTTGATGGGGGTTCGAGCGTCGCCCGTGTCCTCAAGCTCTCCCAGGGCCGCTGCCTCAAAAAGGTCATCTATCTCCCCCAGCTCGTGGCTGCGGCTAAACATAGGGAGGCTCTCAATCCAGGCTTCCAAAGCAAGGACGGATTCATGGGTTGGATCGATGTAATACTGCCACGCCCTCGGGTAAGGTACCGGCGTGCAGCACCTCGAGTCACTTCCCCTGCGTCGATCCATAGTGCAAATGCTAGCGGGTGGCTCTGACAGAATTTCGTCCTGACCCACTTCAACCCTCCGCATGCTACAGATAGACGATTCTGCAGCGGATTTGTTTATTCCCGGTGCCGGAGGATCTACCCCTCCCCCGTTGTCGGATAGCGCGGACATAATCGCTGTTATCGGCTCTTTGGCTTGGCCTGCTGGAAGGGGGCCGACAAGGCCCTCTTGCTGCCCCTTGTTTAGTTGGCCTGCTTCAGCTGTCGGTGACACTCCTAGCGAACTTCAAGGGCGGGGGTGTACCTTTTTTGACACGGAACTCCGGCCTACCGCTCTTGGCCGGAGTTCCGCTACTTGGAGCATCAAGGAACCGTAGATGTGTTCGGCAGCCCTACTCGCATGAGTGCTCCGGCAAGGAGACAGGTTGACGGAATATCCGTTATCGGCGCTTTAACTAGAAGGCGACCGCAGCCCAGCCCCACTTTTGCCCGGCGCGCCACCGCGCCAGCGTTCCGGCCCAGGACGACGGCCATAGCCGGGCGCGGTCCCGCCTTGGGGTGGGCAGCGCCCATCAGGCCCCCAACGGATCATTCCAGCCTCAAGACTCCAGCCTGGGCACGAAAGCTGGAGTTAACGGGTTGCCCCGTCAGTCCTTGTGACATGTGTTGTTTCCTTCGTTGTCAGCCGCGGACGGGCTGGGCGAGGTGGCTGCTGAGGATGCGGCGGGCTTCCGTTGCCTCGGTGATCATGGCGGAACCGGCATTGGCCGCTGCTGAACGCTGGACGGCCTGCTCGCCGCGGATGATCTCGAACGGGTCCTGCCAGTTGTTCCAGTGCCAGCCTTCGTATTCACTGGAGATGGCACCGGAGTAGCCGTTTTCCACGAGTTGCCGGACGAGGCCGCGTACCGGCACCGAGGGCTCTTCGCCGTTTTCGTCGATGCCGAAGAACTTGCCGTGCACGTGGCGCACCCACGGCATGATTTCCAGCCAGGTGTCCAGGGGTGCAGGGCCGAACAGTCCCGTTCCGTTGATGCCGAAGTCGATGCCCAGGTCCGGCCGGCCGTTCCTGGCTGCGAGGCCAATGAAGGCGCCGAAACGTTCGCCGTGGACCTTCTGGTTGTTGGGCGGTCCTTCGGCATAGAAGCCGTCCCACAGGTCAACCACCTGCCGGAGCAGGTCCTCCGAAGCACCACGGCGGCGGTAGGCCTCCAGCAGCGAGGGGGCAAAGCCGGTGACGGTGGCACCCCAGTCGGCAGTGAAGCCGAGCAGCGGCGAATCGAGCTTCTCGTAGCGGTCGCGCAGCGCCAGGACGCGTTCGTGCGCGCCATGCTGGTCCGCGTGGACTTCGAGGGCCAGGGTCACGCCGTACTTCTCGGCCACGGGCAGCAGGCTTTCCATGGCGTCGGGGGTCAGCGAGATCTGCACGCGGGCGATCGGGAAGCCGAGCCGGGCGGCCACCTCGATCTGCTTGCGCATGTATTCGACCAGCTCGTCGTGGTTCATCAGCCGGTCCCGCCGAATGCCCGTGTCAACATTGACGGCCAGCGAGGTGGGGACGAGGTCCACCTCGGCCACCAGGTCGCGGAACTGGCCCACAAAGTTGTCGTCGATGCGGTCCGGGAAGCCGCGCAGGCTGGAGAATCCAATGACCTCAAGGCCCGGGCCGAAACCTTCAGCCGCTACCTTGCGGATCAGGCCGTCGAGGTCGTACTGCCGGGCGTGGAAAGCCCGGGTGTAGCTGTAAAGGGTGACGCCCTGGATCGGCGTGCCGAGGCTGGTCATCGCTGTGCCACCTTCATGGTCTTGGTGTCGTGCTCTTCGATGTGCAGCACGCCGTGGTCGGTGATGATGTAGGGGATGTAGAGCTTCAGGTCCACCCGGACCTCGTGCTCGGCCTGGCCGTCACGGACGGGAAGGTCGCCGGAAAGGACGGCCGAGTCCAACGGAAACCACCACTCGCCGGTTTCATCCACGAGCTCGTCAAAGCTGAACGTGCGGTTGTTCATGGTCCAGCGCAGCGAGTCCTCCGGCGCGGCAACGCCGTCAACCGTCAGTGCTGCCCCGGCGATGCATGAGCCCGGAAGCGCGCGGTACCAGGGGATCCGCACTTCGACGGCGGTGCGGCCGTCCTGGGTGGTCAGTGTTCCCTGCTCGATCATGCGGTCGGCGATCATCGAGACCTCCTTGTCTGTTGTGATGGTGCAATTGATCCCGAAACGGCCAATGGCGTCTCGAGTTCCTTGGAAATGCAACGTGCTGCGCGCACGGCGATTGCTACGGATGTCAGGGTGGGGTTGCATGCTGTGGCGGTGGGGATGACGCCGTTGCCGGCCACAAAGAGGCCGGGGACCTGCCACACCTGGCTGTCGGGTGAACAGACACTCTCGCCGTCGTCCGTCTCCCCCATGCGCGTGGTGCCCTGGTAGTGCAGCGACGCACCCGGTGGCAGGACGAAGGGCCGCTCGTCCAGCGGTTCGCCCACCGCCTTGCCCAGGCGGACAATTTCCAGCCTGGCGCGGTCCAGTACCTCGTGGTCCCGCTCTGTGAGGCGGTAGTGGATGCGCATGGCGGGCATCCCGTAGGAGTCACGGGTATCGTCGTCGAAGGCCACCCGGTCCTCGCGCTGCAGGTCCTTGGCGCAGAACAGTCCCAGCCCCACAATGGAACCCGGGACGATGGGATCATCATCGGCCAGGGGAACCGGGGAAGCATCCAGCTGCATGATCTGGCCGTGGAAGGGCGCCTCGTCCGTGTAGGGAACCCAGGCCACTCCGCTCTGCTCACTGAGGGTGCCGCTGGCGCCCGCTGGCGCGTCCTCGGGCTGGACATCGCGGAGCCTGCTCGCGAACACCACCTGCGCCTGGTCGTTGAGGTAGCGGCCCAGGGCGCCTGGCCGGATCCCGGAAGCCCACAGCAGCTGCGGTGTGCGCAGGGCGTCCGCCCCCACCACGACGTACCGGGCGGCCACCTGATGGGTGTCACCGCTGCGGCGGTCCTCGACTTCGATGCCGGCGGCGACGCCGTCCTCCACCAGCACACGGGTCACCAGCGATTCATCAAACAGTTCAAACTGTGGATTTTCCCGGGTAGCCTCCCCCATCACGACGTCGGAGCCGGACCATACGAGGGCACCATCCTGCCGCCGGTGTACAGCAAGGGGCATGGGCTGGACGCGGAAGGCTGGCTTGCGGCCCTGGTCCACTACCGCGGCGAGGCGTTCGCGGACCAGGTCCGAGAACGGGGCGCCATCGAAAGCGTGCGTGGTGACGCCCAAAAGGCGGTCGGCCTCGTTAAGGAGTTCTTCCAGGTCCGGCAGGAACGGGATGCGCTCCTTGCCGCCAGGGCGGGGGCAGGCGGCGGTCCAGTGGGCGGCCATGCCGCCCACATTGCTGGACATGGCCGCGACGGGCATGCCGTCCTCGCCCGGGAAGGCGTAGCCGTCCTGCAGCAGGTAGGTTCCCGGCCGGGCCCGGCGTTGTCCACTCTTAACTGCACCGGGTGAGTTCACCGTTTCAGCGCCCGCTCCGGGTCCTTCCGATGCTCGCTGGGCCAAGCTGCGGCGGTCCGGGTCCTGAATGTTTTTGACGTGTGCTCCCGGCGGGTTGCTGACGGTGGGGCCCACTTCAAACATGGCGATGGTGGCACCGGGAGCTTCCTCACTGAGGATCCTTGCGTACGCGGAGGCGGTGGGGCCGCTGCCAACGATCGCCACGTCGACGGCGGTGGGGTACCTTCCGTTCACAGCCCCGCCACCAGTTCCTGGATGCGGCGGGTGGATTTTGCATGGCTGCGGAGGGAAGGTCTGGTACCACTGCTGGTGACGGCAATGTCCGGACGACGGGGAAAAGATTTAGTCATTCCTGCTCTTTTCGGGGTCAAGGGTGATGGAAGGAGGAAGTTCAAGGGGTTAGTCTCCGTGGCGAAAGGGCTTAGAACCGCTCAGGTCAGGCGTCCAACTCTTTCGCGATTTGATTGATCACGTGGGGTGGTACCGAAAACAGCGCGATCTGCAAGGGCGTGCTTAAGGTCCAGTCGGTGCGCCGGCGGACCATTTCGGCGAGGTGGCCGTCGTGGCTGGCGAGTACCTTCATGACAGTTGCGAACGCCTCCGGGTTGTCTACGACCTCGGACACTGGTGACCACATGTGCACGGAGGCGGCGGTCGTCCGTGTGGGTTCGGTGGTGGTCCATTCGTGGACGCCAGGCCCGACTTCGAGTTCGAGCCCTGGCAGGCGCACCGCGGCGGTCGCGTGGGCGGGCACGGTTAGCTTCCAAAGGATGGCTCCCTTTTCACGCCGCCAGCCTCCTTCGACACGGCCCGCGGGGGTGTCCACGGTTGCTGTGGCGTGGTCCAGGCCAGGAAGAGCGATGGGGGCGAAGCGGATAAGCGAGTAGCCCGGGGCTGCGGGGGCAATTCCTGCCAGACGTCGATACATCCAGTCGGCTACTGCCCCCAGCGCGTAGTGGTTGAATGAGGTCATTTCGCCTGGGTTGACTGATCCGTCGGGGAGCATTGAGTCCCAGCGTTCCCATACGGTTGTGGCGCCCATGGTGACGGGGTAGAGCCAGGATGGGCAGCGGGTTTGGAGCAGGAGTGCTGCTGCATGGCTGTCGTACCCGAAGTCTGTGAGCGCGTCGAGTACCAATGGGGTACCAATGAACCCGGTTGAGATATGGTAAGCATCCCTTTTTATGACGTGTGCGAGACGACGTGCGAGAGCTTCCCGTGTGGACAGGCCCTGGATCAGGCCGAACTGCAGGGCCAAGGCATAGGCAGTCGGGGCGTCCGAGACCAGCCGGCCTTCACTGGTGAGGTAGGCGGCTGCGAACGCTGCCCGGACGTCATCGGCTGACTCACGGGCACGGGCTGCAGATTCGTCCTCGCCGAGGTGCGCCGCTGCCTTGGATAGGAGGTCAAGCGAGCGGTACAGGTACGCGGTTGCCACCAGTCCGGGCTGCGTTTTGGCCGCACCGGCCATGTCAGCGGGTGCGTCGGGGTCGAGCCAGTCACCAAACTGGAGGGTCGTTTCCCAGAGCCCCGGACCTCCCGCCGCTGCCAGCTCGGATGAGACCCACGCCTTCATACTGTCCAGGGACTTGGTGAGCAGGTCATCGTCGGCGAACCGTTCGGCCAGCACGGTCGGGATCACGGTTGCGGCATCTCCCCATGCCGCGGCAGGCCAAGCGAAACCAAAAACGTTGGGAACAATGTTTGGAACGACGCCGCCAGCCCTATCCTGTTCGGCGCGGAGGTCGACGAGCCAGTTGGCGAGGAAGCCGTTGCAGTCGAAGAGTGTCGCAGCGGTCGGAGCGAATATTTGCACGTCTCCAGTCCATCCGAGTCGTTCGTCACGCTGCGGGCAATCCGTGGGCAGGCTGAGGAAGTTCCCCCGCATGCTCCAGACAATGTTTTCGTGAAGCTGGTTCAGGAGCGGATTGGAGGTTTCCAGCCAACCGGTGCGGCGCAGGTCGCTTTGAAGCACAATGGCTTGCACCCGCTCAGGGTCCACTTCTCCTGGGTACCCTGATATCTCTGCGTATCTGAAGCCATGGAAAGTACCAACGGGTTCGAACACCTCGGTTCCGGTACCGGAGAGAATAAACGTGTCCGTCGCCGCCGCCCGGCGCAACGGCCGGGTTGCAAGTTCCCCGTCTTCCAGGACCTCGGCGTGACGGATCTCGATCCTTGTGCCGGGCTCACCTTGGACCTCGATGCGAAGTCGTCCAACGAGGTTCTGACCAAAATCGAGGATGGTGCCGGCGGCGGAGGATGACACCTTTACGGGCGCCAAGGTGTCTACCCGCCGGACGGGCTCATTCATGCGGGCGACGGGAACCGGCTGATCGGGTGCGACGGCGGCAGCCTCCCAGTCACCCTCCTGAGGGTCCCACCAGCGGAGGCTTCGGCGGTGGTCAATGGTTTCGCCTTCGTATATGCCGGAGGCGACCACTTCGCCACCCTCAGTCGTCTCCCAGTCATCACCCGAGGCAATGATTTCTTCTGACCCGTCGTCGAACAGCAGGTGCAGCTGTGCCGCGGCGCAGGGTTGCTCTCCGTAGACCCGACGGGCCTCGTCGGCAAAGCCGTAAACCTCTGTATACCAGCCGCCTGTGACTTCGAGCCCGATAGTGCGCCATCCAGGCTCCAGCAGGGCAGTTACATCTGTTGTCTCATGGAGCACCCTGTCTGCATAGCTCGTCCAGCCCGGTGCCAGAACAGAGTCGTCAACCTCGACTCCATCAATCCGGGCTTTTACCGCACCAAGGGCTGACCAGTACAAGGTGGCCCGTGCTGGCTTCCGGTCAAGCAGGAACCGGTGGCGGATAATAAAGGGTTGGGCCTCTTGACGTGGTGCGGTCAGTGCGCTGAAACGGGCCTGCCACTCCCCCGGGCCGAGTGTACCCAGCCGGATATCCAGTGGGTCGCTCCAAGCGGTCCAGATCCCATCTGTGCCTTGGAGCCGAACCTGCACCTGGTATGTTTCACGGGCTACGAGGTCCTCAAAAGGCCAGCCGACGAACACGTTCAGGGGTCCGTTGATCTGCTCCATCCGGTCGTCGTTGAGACGCAGTTCGGCTGCGGCCTGGGACCAACCTGGCGGCGCCTGGGTGAAGACCCAACTCAGGCGCGGCCTCGGTGTTGCCACCCACGAACTGTCCCGCCGGTATTCGGCACTTAGTTGCAGTCCGCTCCCGGTCATTGTGCTCCTGCTTTGCTCAGCTTTGGGTTACGGCTGGAAAGCGATAGTCCCCACCCTGCCGGGAACAACGGGTCCGCCGTGTCATTTGCCACGTCCGGGTTGCTGGCTTCGACCGCTGCCATACTCCTGGGCAACTCGAACGGCAGTTGGCCTTCTGCGGCACGCACACCTGTCAGGACTTCCAGGAGAACGTCATCTGCGATGCCGAATTCCACCAAGAGCGCATCGACAGCATCCACCAGTGGTGTCAGGATCGCCGGGCGGTTCAATGTCACAACGAGGATTGTGGGAAGACGCCGTCCCAAAGCGGCGATTCGCTGAACTTCCTCTTCCGGGAAGTCGAGCGAGCCCTGCTGCATCCCGGCCTCGAGAAAGTATCGGTCACGATGTTCGTACGGGGCGGATACGCGAACAATGGCCACTTCAGCCGTGTCCGCGTCCACGGCGGACCACCCGGCCGGAAGGGCTTCCTCGGACAGGTTGACCAGGTGCACCTTGCGGGGCCCGGCAAGGGGCAGGACGGGAAGGTCGTCACTTCCGTTTGTCAGCACTGTCACTGCCCGGGCTTGGGCTTGTTTTCCCAAGGACACGTCTTGTGGAAGCGGGAGCAGCGCCGCTGAGGTCCTGGTGTCCGTTTCGTTGTCGATGAGGCCAAGGTCGAGCATCATTTTTACCAGCCGCGTCGCGGAGACCTTCACCCGTTCGGGGCTCACGAGCCCTTCGGCTACAGCGCGCAGGATAAGCGGAGCGTCCAGCTCACCCCCGAGCTGATCCACCCCCGCGTTGAAGAGGCGTCCGACTCGTTCGAGCGGTGAGAGATGCTCTACACCCCATGCGCAGGCGGGGAAGGGCTTGCCGGCGATCTCGATGTCGGTCACCAGTCCGAAGTCGCTCAGGACGACGCCGTCGTAGCCAAGCTTCTCCCGCAGGAGGTTTGTGATGATCTGGCGATTGAACGCGAATCCGACAGGCTCGATGGGTTCCCCGTCCACGGTCAGGTCGATGGGCATGCCGTAGTACGGCATGATCGCTGCTGCGCCCGCTTCGATGGCAGCGCGGAATGGCGCGAGGTGTTCTTCGAATCTGCCTCCGGGATACACCTGCTCGCGGCCATAGGGGAAGTGCGGGTCCTCGCCGGCGAGCTGAGGTCCTCCCCCGGGAAAGTGCTTCACGGTGGCGGCGATGCCTTCCGGCCCGAGGGCCGGACCCTGCAGCCCTTCAAGGAAGGCCAGGAGCAGCTCGGTGGTCCGGGCAGGATCCGCGCCGAAGCTTTGTGCCTGCCGTGCCCAGCGCGGCTCGGTACTCAGGTCGACCTGTGGATGCAACGCCATTCTGATGCCCATCGCGAGGTAATCCTTGCGCAGGATGTCGGCGTAGGTGCGGACCAGCTCAGTGTCGCCTATGGCGCCCAGGCCCAAGTTTTCAGGCCATTGGGAGACGCCGGCGGCACGGTGCGCGGCCCCGTCATTCTGCATAAACGAATGGCGGGGATCTGTCGAAAACACAAGCGGAAGCCGTGACCCGCTGCCCCGCGCGATGTCCTGCAGCCGGGCCAGGACCTTGGCTGTGGAAGCAGGGTCGGGAATACTGCCAAGGCAAAAGAACCTGATGCCGTAGTCCTCGATCAATTGGCGGAGTGTTGGGCCGCCGAATCCTGAGGAGGCATCCGGGTCGCCCGCCTCGTCAAGGATGATGATGGGGTGCAGAAGCAGACCCACCTGTTGCTCGAGTGTCAGGGTCTCTGCCAGGGCACGGGCCGCGGACGTATGTGCGTGAGTCACGGGGTCAAATCATTTCTCCGGCGGATTGCCGGGTGTTCAGAGATTGAAAGTACGCGGCGCGGCGTGCCGATTGAAGGGCTGGATCCGCTACCGGCGCTGCGAGCAGGAGTTGCTGCGTATACGGATGCCGGGGGTTGGAGGAGACTTCGCCGGCTGTCCCGCTCTCGATAATTTTTCCGCCGCGCATGACGGCAATGCGGTGGCTCATGACCCGGACAACCGATAAGTCGTGGGAAATGAACAGGTATGAAACGCCGGTGCGCTCCTGAACTTCAAGAAAGAGTTGAAGGACCAGGGCTTGTGTCGTCAGGTCCAGGGCCGAGACAGGTTCGTCGCAGACGATGAGGCGTGGTTCAAGAACGAGTGCACGCGCGATGGCGATGCGTTGTCGCTGCCCGCCGGAGAATTCGCGTGGAAGCCGCTGGATCGCGTTGAACGGAAGCCGGACAAGGTCCAGCGCTTCCGCTATCCGTGCATTTGCATCACTCCGGCTGACGTTACGCACCCGCAACGGCTCGGCAAGAGTCTCACCGACTGTCAGCGACGGGCTGAGCGAGGAGTAAGGGTCCTGGAAAACGACCTGAATCCCTGATGCAAGCTTTCGGCGTTCTTGAGCGCTGGCCTGGGCGAGGTCACGCCCGTCGAAGAGGATCTTTCCTCCGCTGACGGGTGCAAGTCCGAGGAGGGCCCGTCCGAGCGTCGACTTTCCGGAACCGGATTCACCGACCAAGCCGACGGTCTCACCTTCACGGACGTCAAGTGATACCCGATGCAAGGCCTGGAAAGGGGGCCTTCGCCAACCACGCCGGGGATATGTGACCGAGACATCCTGAATATCCAGCAAACTCATTGCCGTGCCTCCGTTTTCGATGACCAGGGCTGGCGAGTGGGTGCGTGATCAAGAACTGCCTCGAACAGTCCCCGGGTGTAGGGATGCTTCGGGCTGGCGAACACGTCGGCAACCGTTCCGGACTCGACAACGGTTCCGGCGCGCATGACCGAGACCCGGTCGGCGAGGTCCGCGACCACACCGAAGTTGTGGGTGACCAGCAAGACTGCGACCTGCAGGTCGGTTTGGATCTCACGCAGAAGCTCGAGCACTTCCGCCTGGACGGTGACGTCAAGCGCCGTGGTGGGTTCATCGGCAATGATCAACGCCGGGTTGCAGGAGACCGCTCCGGCGATCAGGATTCGTTGCGCCATTCCGCCGGAAATCTGGTGCGGGTAGGAGTCCATCGTTCGTTCCGGGTTGGCGATACCTACCCGATCCAGCAGTTCCAGCGCCCGCCGCCGCGCCTGGTCTTTGGACAGCCCTCCGACCACCCGCATGGGCTCGATGAGCTGGAAGCCTATGGTGTAGGACGGGTCCAGATTGGAAAGAGGCTCCTGCGGGATGTAGGCAATGCGCCGACCCCGCAGTTTCCCAAGCTCCTCAGCACTCTTCGACGTTAGTTCCTCCCCGTCGAGCTGAATCGACCCGGACACCACGCTTCCGCCCTCCGGCAGGAGCCCCAACGTGGCCCATGCGGTCTGTGTCTTACCTGAACCGGACTCGCCTATAAGGGCGTGGACTTCGCCGGAAGCGATGCTGAGGGAGACTCCATCAACCACCGTCGTCCATTGGTTCTCTGACGGGTACGCCACGGCAAGGTCGGTGATTTTCAGCAGGGGCGGATCAGCGGCGGGATCCCCGTGGACGATCGGTGCGGCCGGGCGCGGCTGGGGCTGTTCCCACGCAGCGCGGGCCCGGGATGCGCGGTCCCCGGTGAATTCGAGTTCATCCCGCAGCGCCGTACCCAGCAGGGTCAGCGCGATGCAAGTTATGCCGATGGCCAGGCTGGGCCAGAGCATCAGCGAAGGGGCGCGGAAAATGTTGTAGAAACCCTCCCCCAGCATTCCGCCCCAGGTTGGCAGGGAAGGGTCGCCAAGGCCAAGAAAGTCCAGGATGGCCTGGATCCCGACGCCGACTGCGAAGATGCCGGCCACCAGGAGGATAGCGGGGGCACGGACGGCTGTGAGGACGTGGCGGCCGATAATCCGGGCATCACTCAGGCCGGCGACTTTCGCTGCGTCAATATAGAGTTCTTCGCGCACGGCCCGCACCGAGCCGGAAACAACGCGGTAAAACGAGGGCGAAATGAGCACACCGAGAACTGCCATCACCAGCCACATGGAGGGGCCAACCACGGCCCGGACAGCAAGCAGGACAACAAGTGCCGGCAGAGCCATCAGGAGTCCGGAAACCCAGGCCGCGGCCGTGTCGAACCAGCCACCGTAGTAACCGGCGACCAGGCCCGCCGGGATGCCAACGAGGGCAGCAATGACCACGGTCAGCAGCGCCCCGGCAAGACTGACAGAACTGGCAACTATGAGGCGTGAAAACACGTCACGGCCGGCACTGTCGCTGCCGAGGAAGTGCCCGTTACCCGCGCCGGCGAGGACGTTGGATAATTTTGCATCGTTGGGATCAAAAGGAACCAGGAATGGACCCACGATTGCGACCAGCGCCAGCAGTGCCAGATAGGCGATGGCGATCATGCCGATGGGGTTACCCATGAGCCTGCTGAAGAGCCCGCGCCGCAGCGGCGCTGGTTCTTTGGGGATGGGAAGAGCTTGTGCTTCGACTTCGCTCATGAGAGTCGCACCTTGGGGTTGAGCCAGCCTTGCAGTAGGTCGATGGCGAGATTTACGAGAACAACGAGGATGGCGGTGACGATGACGACGCCCATGACGACCGGAAGGTCCCCCTGGGTGGTGGCCTTCACTGCTGCCTGTCCGATTCCTGGGAGCGAGAAGACCTGTTCGATGATCACGGCGCCGCCGAAGACAATCACGAACTGAAGCCCAAGAACGCCAAGCGCTGGCCCTGCTGCGTTCCGCAGGACGTGGCCGTAGACCACCCTGCGCGTGGGAAGGCCACGGGAGCGAAGGGTGCGTACGTAGTCCATTCTGAGCACGTCGATCATCGAGCCGCGGACCTGCTGGGCCACCCCGGCTGTCGCCCCGATCGCAAGGGCGATGATCGGCAGGGTCACAGTCGACAACCAACCGGTGATGGACTTCGAAGCGGAGATGTAGCCGGTGGCCGGCAGCCATCGCAGCATCAGGCCGAAAACCGTGGCCAGGGCAAGGGCGAAGAGAAACCCGGGCACGGCAGCGGCGATAACCGACCCGACCTGAATGGTACGGTCGAGCCAGCCACGCCGTCCGGCTGCGAGGGCGCCCAGCAGGACCGCCAGCAGCCCCGATACCAGCGTGGCGCCGATAGTGATCGAAAGAGTCACCGGAACCCGCACCGCGAGCGTTTGCACTACCGGTTCCCCGGAGAACCACGACCGGCCAAGATCGCCGGCCATAACGTGCCCCAGCCAATCACCGAACTGTATGATCAGCGGTTTGTCGATGCCGAGCTCGGCGGCTTTCCGAGCTACGATCTCGGCAGACGCCGACTGGCCAACGATGTTGCGTGCAGTGTCCGTCGCTCCCACGTAAAGCAGAAAGAACGCAAGTACGCAGAGGGTCGCGACTGTGACGATGCCGGCTCCAAGCCGACGAAGGATGAAAGCAATCATGAGGGTCCCGTCCGGGTTGGGGCTGCGTGAATCACGCCGCCCCAACCGATCATTTCTTGGGCTCGATGTTCCAGAGATACGGCGCGATGTTGTCCTTCTGCATCACGACTTTCGTGTCGGCATCGCTGAAGAATGCACTCTGAAGACGGTAGCTCGGTGCGAACCATGCTTGGTCCACGAGCCATTCGTTGACCTGCTTCGCCACAGCAGTAGCTTCCTCGCCCTCTGCAGTCTGCAGTTTCGCGGCCAGCGCCGCCAACTCGGGGTTGGTGACGTGGAACGGGTTCCAGGTAGCCGACGGCAGTACGGCGAACTGCAGGGTTTGCCACGCCGTCGGGTCAGACTGCAGCTGGAACGGGAACGCCGACCAGGTGCCGCCAAGCATCTTCGGGAAAAGATCATCTCCGGTCTGCTCCCACTGGACCTTGATGCCGACGGCATTGAGCTGCTCAGCGTAGACAGCGAACTCGGATTCGGGCACGAAGTTGTTCCGCGGCATCACCAGGGTGAACCCATCCGGGTAGCCCGCATCAGCAAGAAGCTTTTTGGCCTTGTCGGGATCATACGGGTAGCGGTTGTCCAGGTCAGCGACATAGGCGTCGCTGCCGGCGGAAAAAATCTGGGTTGTCGGGGTGGCATAGCCGGCCGCGAGAGCCTGCACCAGGCCCTTCCGGTCAAGAGCGTGGTTAATGGCCTGGCGAACACGGACGTCGCCAAGGGCCGGATTTGTCTTTCCCTCCCTGTCAACCAGCAGGAACCCGGCCCAGTTCAACTCCGTGAGGTTGGCTTCGTAACCCGAAGCCTTCGCATCCGGGATCTGGGTAGGCGTGTTTGATGCGCTCACATCGAGCTGACCACTCTTGAGCGCATTGACAAGGGCAGTCGAATCGGGATAGACGTTCACCTCGATCTGGTCGTAACGGACAGACTCAGGATCCCAATAATCGGCCTTCTTTTTGAAGACGTACTTCGATCCCACGACAGACTCGTCCTTGCTGAGTTCATACGGGCCCGAGCCGACCGGAGATGTCTTCGCGTCAGGCGAGTTCCACATGGAAGGGCTTCCGATGATGCCGGCATTCTGCGACAGGTAAACGAGGAACGCCGGATCGGGCTCCGACAGCGTCAGGACGAGAGTATGCGCGTCGGTTGCCTGCGCCGTCTTCAGTGCACGCAGGAATGAGGCGTTGTCGCTGGTGCCATCACGGAACCGGGTGAGGTCCCCCGCGGCCACGTCAGCGGTAAGGGCCTGGCCGTCGCTGAACTTCACGTCGTCACGCAATTTCAGGGTGAGCTCGGTCCGCGTCTGGTCCCACTCCCACGAAGTCGCCAGGCCGGGCTTGATATTGCCGTCCGGGTCTTCCCGAAGAAGCGTGTCATAGACCGGCTGAAGGTAGGCGACATCGCCCGCCCAGCGGGCTTCCCACGGGGCAAAAGACTTCAGCGCGGCCGCCGACCCGTAACGGAGGGTGGTCTGCTGCTCTGCAGAACCTCCCCCGCTGCCGGCTCCTCCGGTGCAGGCAGAGAGGGCAAGAGCGCATGAAAGCCCCACCCCCACAGCCCAAAGCTTGCTTGTGTTGTGCTTCATTGCACGTCCTTTCGACGTTAAGAAGGTGATCGGTGTGACGCCCGATACATCGACGGTAACACAAAAAGCGGATGATCATCCGGTTTTTGTCGAAAAATTGATATTGTCAGGGGATGAGTACCAAAACGCCCCGGCGCGGGGAGTACGCGAAAACTGCACAACGGCGGCAGCAGATCGTTGACGCCGCATCGGTCATCTTCGCGAAAGTAGGCTTTTTGAACGCTTCCCTGGGCGAGATAGCCTCCCTGGCGGGCATGAGTGTCGCTGGTTTGAACCACCACTTCCCGACCAAAACCTTGTTGTTGGAAGCAGTCTTTGAACAGCGCGATGCTGAAGCGGAAACGTTTTTTGAGGGGGGCAAGGGACTGGCCTTGCTGCAGGGCCTGATCGATGTCGCTGAACGCGACCAAGCCAACCCCTCCGTTACACGCTTCTTCGCGATCATGTCAGCAGAGGCGACGGCAGGCGATCATCCAGCAAATGAATACTTCGGCAGGCGGTATGAGGCGATTCTCAGCCATGTGGAAGGGGCCTTTAGGGATGCGCAGGAGGAAGGCGCACTTCGTCCTGGAATCGAACCAATCGAAGCAGCGCGCGCATATGTAGCGCTGTCAGACGGCCTGCAGGTCCAAGGCCTCTACCAACCCGGCGCCTTCTCACTGCCCCAAATCACGCGAAAACTCCTCGAATCGTTCTTGATTCATCCTCTTTCGCCATGAGTCAAGCCCTTGGTAGCCTTCCCGCACTTGAATGTCCACAGTGCGCAAACGGCTGCTGCTCCCAACCGCCGGCAGATTATTGCGTCTACTTCGACTACACCCCAACCTGGCACAGGGCTGCTGCCGGCTCCTTGGAACAACTGGAATTGATCTAATTTTGCACCTGAGGTTAGGTCCGCCCGCCCACAGCCGGGGACGATTCTCATAGGTTATCCACCGCTACTGCTTCCAGGGAGCTACCCCAACGGCACCCATTCCAACCGTGGATCACCTGAATTGACCCCAGCCATGGACGGGCCAGAGTCGCCACCAGTTCCGACCACGCCGTTAAGCAAGCACGGGTTTGCCCGCCAGAGCAGGTTGACGCAATCACAATTATCGGCCTTAGTAGCAGGCCGTCGGAATCTTTGGCAACCATGCCCGGGCGGCGCGCAAGCTTTTACTGCATAGCAAGCAAGCTGACATCAGCGGGTTGAATGAAGGGCGTAAGAACGCCTCGAGCGAGGACGTGCAGGGGTGACCTATCGAGTGACCGCCGCGGCTGTCTCTTCGTCAGTATCAGGGCGGGCCGCCAGGGGCGTTTTGAGCTGATTTCTCACACGGCCCCTTTTCAAGTCGACCCATCGAAACAGCGGCCCCGAAGCTTCTCTTTTGATGTCCTTTAGCACGTCGCCGAGATCACCGTCCGGGTTGTCGATACAGTACGCCCGTATACGGCGGCGTGTTCCAAATGCTTCCTGTTCCAATGCCACCAGCGGGCCCACCGAGACGATGTTGTAGACCACGAACGTTGCGAGCATTGAGCCATTGTTTGAGGCAGCCATTTGGGCGCAGCCGGCGGCCACTCCAATCGAGACCATCACCCATGTCATGGTTGATGGAGGCGCCTGGATAATGGCTGCATGGCGAATTGCTTCCCTCCGGTGCCTCTCGGCAAACAGCTTATGCTCCGGGGTTCCGGGGGTGGCGAGGTCAGCCGTGTCTTTGGCTGTGCGCAAGCGACGAAGCGACCTGCCCCCAACCTTTTTCGGAACGGCATTAGAAATGTCAGAGATCTGTTTGGCTACCCACGCTGTCGTGGCTAAAGCGATGATCCAGGGGGTGTAGGCGGGGAAGGTCGCGAGCATCTCGTTCACGATCAGCATCCTACGGGGGTGACCCCACGTCGCATCAAGCGCAGGCCCGTAGCAAAGCGGCCGCGGCAAAAGGGCGGCGGGCACCGAGAGCCTGACCAGGTGCGTATACAGCTCAGTTGGTAGTCCGGTTCAAGAGAGCGGATGCAGGGCCCGGACCCTTCCTCGCCGAACGATTGCAGGCCGCTTCCCTCTGCCGCCTGGAAGCCTGTCCTCCGTTCGACTGCTGGGCTGGAACTGGGCCTGCTGTTCTGCCGGCTACGATGCTGCCGCGTAGCGCAACCAGTCGGTCTTGGTCGATGCGGCCCTCGATCTTATCAACCAGGAGGTCGATGGCAGTGCGGCCAATTTCGCTTACGGGCTGCTCGAAGGTCGTTAGTCCAATGAGAACGACCGAGTAGAAGTGGGCGCATGGACGGCTCCTTATCTCTAGGCCGGGTCAGCCTTCCCAGAATCATTGAGTTTGGCCTGGGGGAATGGGCTCTTCTGGCGCCCTCGCGTCGACTCTCTGACAATCAACTGCGGCGGAAACGTTAGCTGTTGGCTTGTTCCAGGTTCGGTCAGAATCAGCTCTGCCGCGGCAGAGCCCATCTCGACCGTCGGCTGGGATATCACCGTCAGTGGAGTGGAAAGGTACTCCGCCCAATCGAAGTCGTCGAACCCAAGAATCGCCACATCGTCTGGTACGTGGAGGCCCGTCCGGGTGAGGGCTTCGTAGGCGCGGAAGGTGGCGACACCTGTTGTCGCTACTACGGAATCAATGGCGCCGCTTGCGAAGCCGTCACGGATGCGTTCCACGAGCTCGTCGCTTACTTTATCGAGGGACGATAGTCCGAAGGTGTTGCCGGAGTTTAGTTCCACACCAACCTCGCGTGCCGCATCAAAGAACCCCGCCGTCCGCTCTCGGGTAGTGTCCCGTTGCGGTGACAGATTCACGAGTAGAGGGCGTGTGCGCCCAATGTTGGACATGTGCTCCCAGGCAAGGCGTCCCGCAGCGACGTTATCAAGACGAATGCTATGGATTCGCGGATGGTCCACGGTGGGCCGGCGAGTGATGTAGACGCACTCAGTTCCAGATTGCGCCATTGCCAGAATGATGTCGTCATTGTCCTGGGCGGCAGTGATTAGGCCCCGGACTCTGTGGGAGTCCATGAGCGACAGAATGCGCCGGTCCTGTGCATTGTCCCGATTGCCTGCAGCGAGATAAGCCAGTGTGTCTGATGCGTTGGCAATTCGGGAGATTCCCTCGATCAGACCAACGTAGTAGCGGCTCCTCATGTCGGCAAAGAGAACCCCGATGGTGTTGGAGCGGCCTGCAAAAACTGCCCTGGTCAAATCACTGGGCCGATAATTCAGGGCCTCGACTGCGGCTTGCACTCGTTCCCGCGTGGTTTCTGTTACGGGTGACACTCCGCTCAGAACGCGGGAAACGGTGGCGGTAGACACACCAGCCAATTCGGCTACAGCGGCGATTGTCGTCCTGCGCGGTCGGCTCACGGTCGTACGATACCACTCGCGTCCATGGCCGCTGGTCGCACCGTCATTTAAGCCCGTACCTGTGGACATGCCCTTGCCTTCCCTTTGAGGAGAATGTCACGATGTAACTGGTTACATCATAGCCCCGGGTCGTCATCCCCGACGGCAACCACGACCCAATCGCTACTCGCTGTTGTGACGCCAGGCACAAAAAAGCCTTGCTTAAGCTTCAATGAAAGTGCAAGATGTAACTAGTTACATCTCCTCGACCACATACCTCGCTTCGCTCCGGTGTTGCGCGGCCCGGGGAACGATCTCGTGAGGAACAACTATGGACGTAAAAATTAGGGACCTGTCGTTGACGTACGGGCCCTTCCAAGCAGTCAAGCAACTGAGCCTTGATATCGCCGACGGCGAATCCCTGGTCTTGCTTGGGCAATCAGGGTGTGGCAAGACCAGCACCATGCGATGTGTCGCTGGTCTGGAAGACCCGAGTGCAGGGACGATCAGCATAGGTGGCACAACGGTCTTCGACGCACGAACGGGCCGGAACGTCACCTCCAACAAGCGAAACGTTGGAATGGTGTTCCAGTCCTATGCAGTCTGGCCCCACATGACTGTGCTTGAAAACGTGTCATTCCCGCTTCGGATGAAGGGCAGGCCCAAGAACCAAATCCGCGCCAAGGCCCTGGAGACTCTGGAGCTTGTGGGGCTGGATCACTTGGCGGATAAGGGGGCGAGTTTGCTCTCCGGTGGACAGATGCAGAGGGTCGCACTCGCACGGAGTTTGGCCATGGAGCCCAGCGTAATGCTGCTCGATGAGCCCTTGTCGAATCTCGATGCCCGTCTTCGCGAGGATCTGCGCGTGGAACTGCGGAGGCTACAGCTGGAACTGGGGCTGACTTCTATTTACGTCACCCACGACCAGGGTGAGGCTTTAGCGCTCGGCGATCGGATCGCTATCATGCAGCACGGCCGCATCACCCAGTTGGCCTCGCCTGTCGATACCTACAGCAAGCCGGCTTCGGCGTCCATCGCCAAGTTCCTCGGGATGGCTAACATATTCCGGATTGATAGGCCCCTGGAGAAGCATCACCGGGTCAAACTCGCCGATTATGAACTCCAAATCACGACCGCGTTGCCAATGCCGCCCGTCGGAGAAGACCTGAGTGTATGCATTCGTCCCGAGCACGTGCAGCTGCACACCAGGCCTTCTGCTGATGCTGTGAATTCTTGGGCCGGAACGGTCGCTGTCAGCATCTTCCAGGGCTCGTTCACTCGGTGGACTGTGCGCTTGGACGCTGGTCCTTCACTCGAGATTGAGACCCGTGAGAGTGCCGGGGCGACGCTGCACAAGGACGACCGTGTTTATGTCGAAATCGATCCCCGCAATGTCAGAGTACTTCCACAGGAGACAGACGCCGCCGATCAGGGGTATTCGGCAGGACAAGCCCGCGGGACATTGTCGCGCTCAGCGGATGACCCCACAGCCGCGGCATCACCCCAGGACCTGAACGGAACACATCGTGTCCCGGCCTCCGGGAAGGCTTAAACCATGACTGCGCCAACCGAACTGTTTAACAGCCCGGCGCCGATTGTTCCCTCAGCGGGAGGCCGGCCAAAACGTGGATATAAGAAATTGAGCCCCCGCCGAGGCATAGTAAGCGGACCAGTGCTTGTCGTTCTCGGCATCCTTATTGTTGTGCCCGCGGGACTCGTCCTCCTTGCAGCTTTCAGCACCGACGTCCCCCGACCTGGCAATATCAGCTGGAACCTGACGCTTCAGAACTTCTCGGTACTGCTCGAAGGCCAGACAATCAACGCCTTCTTCAACTCGATCCTGATAAGTACCCTCGCCACTGTTTTTGCGTGCTTTATTGGTGGTTCGCTCGCGTTCCTGGCAGCACGAACCGACATCCCGATGCCGCGTTTCATCTATCTCATCGGGCTGATGCCAATCTTCCTGCCCTCCTACACGGGCGCACTTTCGTGGTCGATCCTTGGGAGCCCTACTGCCGGATTACTCAACATCGCCCAGCGTGACATGGGAACTTCGGTGCCGCTAAACATGTACAGCATCGGTGGAGTGGTCTTTGTTTTCGCTCTCTATTACTCGCCTTACACCTTCCTCATGGTGCATGGAGCCATGTCCATGATGAGCCCTGACCTGGAAGAAGCTGCTCGTGTCCACGGTGCCACACAGAATCGCATGCAGCGACTGATTTCCTTCCCGCTCGCCATGCCAGCACTGCTTGGGTCGGCTCTTCTGACCTTCATTCTTGTGTTCGAAAACTTCCCGGTGTCGCAGGTACTTGCAACTCCCGGCGGCATCGACACGCTTCCTACCTTGATCTATCGACTGCTCAACACCAGCCCCTCCAGGGGAAATGAGAGCGCGGCCATCGCGATCGTTCTGGTCGCCGTTGTTCTACTAGTCACCGCGTTGCAGCGCAGGATGCTCGCTAAACGGTCCTACACCACCGTCAGCGGCAAGGGGGTACGGCAAAAGAAGGTCATCCTTGGCCGGTACCGCATTCCGGCGCTCGTGCTTGCGCTTCTGTTCTTTTTCTTGTCGGTCGTCCTTCCGGTGCTGGCCCTAGTAGTGGTGGCTGCTCAAAAGAGTCGCTATCTCACAAGCCTTAGCCAACTCACGAAGCCGGGAAGTTGGGATTTCAGTTCTTTCGCCGGCGTCCTTGGATCCTCACGTTTCCTGGGATCTGCTGCCAACAGCTTGGTCGTAGGGTTGTTCGCCGCCTCCGCGGGCGTGGTCCTCGCCTTCATCTGCGGATATCTCGTTTACCGTTCCAAGGCTGCCGGGCGTCTCGCCATTGAAGGTACCTCCATGGTCCCCTTGGCTATTCCATCCATCGTGCTCGGTATGGGGCTTCTCTGGACCTGGCTGATCATGCCCGTGCCGTTGTATGGCACTTTGGCAGTCCTGGTGATCGCCTTCATGGCGGTACAGTCCCCGCAAGGTTTCCGTGGCATTGCGGCATCCATCCTGGCTACAGATCGCGACCTTGAGGATTCCGCTGTCATGCTTGGTGCTTCGCGTCCGCGAGCAGTGATGGCAGTTACGGTCCCGCTCATGAAGATTGGTCTTCTTTCCACTTTCTTGCTGCTTCTCATGCTGAGCATGCGGGAACTTACCGTGCCACTTTTCCTCTCAACCCGCAGTACCGAAATCCTCTCAGTGACCATCTACGAAGCCTTTGAGACTGGCGGCGCCCTTCAAGAAGCGGCCGCTATGAGTGTGGTCTACATGGCCCTGATGTTTGTCCTGTCTTATATTCCCCGTCGTCTCTCGGAGCGATAACTCCCTGCGAGTTCCGCCCGTATCTGCACGTCATCCAGAAAGAACGATCATGAAAATATCACGCATGAAGTCCCTGACGGCCATTATCGGCGCATCTGCACTCTTGCTCACCGGTTGCGGATCAGCGGGCGATCCGTCCAACAAAGTATTGGAGTCAGCCACCGTGGATGACTCCAGCGGACTCGTCATAGACGGCGAGAAAGTCGCCAGTGCAGATCTGCTTGATGCAGCCCGGAAGGGCAGCGTGTCCTGGGTAACCTCGTCCAGTGCCGATACCGCCAACCTTACGGCTGAACGATTCAAGGCCGAGACCGGCGTCGACATCAAAGTGGACAGACTTCCGGCGACAAAGCTCAACGAACGTGTCCTGAGCGAAGCGGGAGTAGGACGTCTTTCAAATGACGTCATCACGATGGGCGATCCGCGGTTTGCGGCAGAACTGGCAACGAAGAACGTCTTTGTGCCTTACACGGCCGAACCAAAGTACAAGGATCTGGCAGCCATGCCCAATGTCGTGTGGGCCGACGGAAAGTACGTCACCGCCTACTACACCGTCGCGGCCATCGTGTACAACAATCAAGCTGTCAAACCCGAAGATGCCCCCAAGAGCTGGAACGACCTGTTGGACCCCAAGTGGCAGGGCAAGGTGGGCGTGGTCAGCGCTGGAGCAGGCGGTGCAGCTCAAGGACTCGCCGCGTTCCAGGAAAAGGAATTTGGAGCTGGGTACTGGACAAAATTCGCCAACCAGAAGCCGCGCATTTTTGATGCATCCTCGGTGCAGCTGGACGCACTCGCTCGGGGCGAAATTACCGTCGCTCCTGTCGCCGGCATAAATACAGCCCTGGCAGCCCAGAAGGGCGGAGCACCAATCAAGGTCGTAGTGCCCGCGGAAGGTGTGTCCGGAACGCTGAACCTGCAAGGACTGACCACGACCGGGAAAGACAACCCTGCAGCCCAACTGTTCATGAACTGGACGATGTCCGCATCCGGCCAAAAGTTCGCTGCCGCCCAAGGCTTCGTAAGTTCAAGGACTGACATCAAGCAGGCAGCCACTGGCGATTTCCAACTTCCCGGAGCCGGCGACAAGACCTTCGTTCTCTACAGCGCCGACGAGGCCGAAAAACGAGGCAAAGACGTTATCAATCGATGGAATGCTGCACTGGGAGTGACCGGCTAGCACCGAAGAGCGAGCACCCACAGCCTGCTGCGGACCCCGTCCGACAACCCTCGGGCACCAAGCCCAGCCCTCGGCCCAACTGGCTGAATAACCCCACCCTCAGCGTCACCTTCCGTTTGAACACAAGACCGCACCGCATCCGCCCCGGCAGCCCAACAGCAGTCGAGACCGTGCGCGTCCAAGGGATCAGCGTTCAAAAGATTCAACAACGAAAGAAAGCATATGAACACCACAGTCTCTCCCCCCATCGACTCTGTATCAGTCGATATTATTGGCAACCATCTGTTGGCGATCGCAGAGGAGATGGGCATCGCCCTCATTCGCTCGGCCTACTCCCCCAACATCAAAGAACGGAAAGACTGCTCGACCTCCTTGCTTGACAGCAGGGGCCGCACCATTGCTCAGGCTGAGCACATTCCGTTGCACATGGGTTCCATGTTCGGGTTCATTCCCCGTCTTATCGAACAGTTCGGAGATGACATTCACGCAGGTGATGTGTTCATTTCCAATGATCCCTATGCCGGTGGCAGCACGCACCTGCCAGATGTTGCCGTTGTCGCACCCGTCTTTGCGGGGGAAACGCTGTGCGGGTTTGCCGCGACGGTCGCCCACCATTCCGAATTTGGCGGCTCCCTTGGTGGTGCGCCGGATGTGTATTCCGAGGGGCTCAGGATTCCTCCCGTCCGGATCTTTTCCCAGGGAATCCTTGACGATCAGCTTCTCCGCTTCACGCTTGCCAATTGCCGTTCAAGCAGGGAACGCCTCGGGGACCTTCGGGCGCAGTTCGCTGCTGTTCAGCTGGGGGTGAACCGGTACGAGGGACTCTGCGAAAAGTACGGGGTCGACTTCGTTCTCAAAGCCACGGGCCAGTGGCTCGACAAGGCGGAACTTCAGGTTCGCGCGGCACTGGAAAAAGTACCAGCGGGCAGGTACGAATTTCATGACTGGCTCGATTACGATGGCGCCGGCACCGAAAATATCGAAATCGCCGTCACCGTTGACATCGGTCCCGATGGGGTCCACGTCGACTTCACCGGTACGTCCCGGCAGGTTCCGGGCCAGATTAACGTGGTGCCATCAGCGTTGGACGCAACCGTCTACTACGCTCTCAAGGCCGCTTTGGACCCGGAATTGCCCGCGAACGCCGGGTTTTACCGATTGATCAAAATCACCGCCGAACGTGGTTCAATCCTCAACCCCATCGATCCTGCCCCGGTGTGGTCTCGATCCGACACGTGCCAGCGAGTGGCCGAGTCCATCCTGGGTGCCCTTGCCCAGGCGGTACCTGACCGGATCCCCGCCGCTTCACACGGTTCCATCCCCAGCCTCCACCTTCACGGCTACGACCCAGCAACCTCCGAGTTCTTCTCGTACGTAGAGAGTGTCGGCGGAGGGTTCGGCGCTTCACAGGACGCCGACGGGCCAAGCGGCGTCCATTCCCACCTGACAAACACGGCCAACACCCCGAGCGAAATCATGGAACTCTCTTATCCGCTCCGTGTTAACCGTTACGGCCTGCGTAGAGGTTCCGGCGGCAAGGGCGCCCACCAAGGCGGCGAAGGCATTGTTCGCGACATAGAGCTGCTGTCCGAAGGAACCCGTCTGCGTACGAAAGGCGACAGGGTCGTGCGCGGAGCCTGGGGTCTCGAAGGCGGGGAAGAAGGAAAGCCTCTGAGGGTCACCATCGACCCCGGAACGGACCATGAATGGGAGTTCCGCCGTGAAGACAACGGCAAGGCGTTGCCGGCCGGCACCATCGTACGGATCGAAACAGCTGGCGGCGGCGGGTATGGACGTCAGCCCGCGCCCACTACAGAAGACACAGCTCACAATGCAGGAGGAACACGATAATGCGGGTAGGAATTGACATCGGAGGTACTTTCACCGACGTCGTAGCCGAAGTGGACGGCCGCTTCATTACGGCCAAGGTGCCCTCCACAAGGCCCGACCCCGACCGGGCGGTCTCTGCTGCCTTGGATGTGATCCTCGAACGATCGGGGCAGCCGGCAAGCAGCGTGATCGCGTTGCTGCATGGAACAACCGTAGCGACCAATGCTGCCATTGAAGGTGACTTCGCCACTGTCGGCCTGCTCACTACGGCAGGGTTCGCTGACGTGCTCGCCGTCGGACGGCAAACTCGGGCACAGCTGTACAACCTTCTCTTCCCCGAGAGACGGATCCTTGTGCCCGAAGAACTTCGTCTGGAGATCAACGAGCGGACGCTGCCCGACGGCGAGTCCCTGCGTGCCCCGGACAGAGACGAAGTCCGGGCCCAGGCGCAACGCCTTGTTGACCGGGGTGCCGAGGTCATTTGCGTCGCATTTCTGAATTCTTACGTCAATCCTGAGCATGAACTGCTCGTTGCCTCTTGGGTTGCCGAGGACTTCAAAGACATCCCCGTTTGGACCTCGGCAGAGGTTGCACCTGAGTTTCGCGAGTACGAACGCTTTTCCACGGCAGTACTCGACGCTGGACTAGGGCCCATCATGTCGGTCTACCTCAAGCGAATTGAAGAAAGAGTCGTGGACGCCGGAGCGAACATCGAACCGCTGCTCATGCACTCGGCAGGTGGTCTGGCCACTTTGCGTGACGCCGCAAAACACCCGACCATGACCCTGCTGTCCGGTCCTGCGGCTGGCGTCCTTGGTTCCATCCACGTTGCTGAACGATTGGGACGCAGGGAATTGCTGACATTCGACGTTGGCGGGACCAGCACAGACCTGAGCGTTGTGCACAACGGGCGCCCGTCGTTCCTGCGACTGCGGAACGTCGAAGGTTTGCCCGTGCTCGGAAACAGCCTTGATATTGAGACAATCGGAGCCGGTGGCGGAAGCATTGCCTGGGTCGATGCGGGCGGACGCCTTCGAGTAGGCCCCCGGTCAGCGGGTGCCCGGCCAGGCCCGGCCGCCTACGGCCATGGGGGAACTGAACCAACCGTCACCGACGCGCTGGTTCTGACAGGCATCATTCCTTCCGAAGTCGAGCTCGGCTCGAGCGTGTCGATTCACTACGACGCAGCACTCAAAGCTATGACCACAATCGCGGAGAAGCTTGGTCTTGAACCCCTCCACGCGGCACGCGCGGTGTTGGACGTCGTCAATACCAACATGTCCCTTACTGCACGCCAGATCATCATGGAACGAGGCCTTGACCCCCGCGATTTCGTGCTCGTGGGTTTCGGAGGCGCCGGACCTCTCCACGCTGTTGACATCGCCCGGGAACTCGGTATCCGCGAAATTCTCATCCCTGCTACCCCAGGTACCATGTGTGCACTTGGTCTGCTCGTCTCGGACCAGGAAAGCGAGTTCGTCAAGGCGCAGCTGATTCAGGCAGACGAGTCGACGATCGACCAGGTCAATGAACTGGCAGAGAATCTGCTGGGTTCGGCAAAAGCTTGGACGAGCGAGCAGAGTTCGCACGGCGCCAAGGGAGGAACCCCCAGCTACTACCTCCGTGCAGATATGCGGTACCGGGGACAGCACCACGCGCTCAGCATCGACCTTCCCGAAGCGCCATGGTCCAAGGAAGACATGAAGACCGCGCGGGACGCATTCATCTCGGCCCACCGCGAACGTAACGGCTACGCGGCAGAAGATGAAGTCGTTGAGTTTGTGAACCTCCGTGTCCTTGCCCGGATCCACCTGAAGCAAAACGATGCCGGCGGTCAGCGGGTCATGCATAAAGCCGACAGTGGAGCAGCGGTCGTCGGCACGTCCGTTCCGGTGTGGTGGGATCAGAATCACGCTACGCCTACTACGGTTGTTTCGCGGAGCTCGATAAGGCCCGGTGACGTGATCGATGGGCCGGCGCTCGTGTTTCAGGAGGACACCACCATTGCACTGCCGCCCGGCTCGGAGCTGCGCGGGTCTGAAGATGGAAGCGCCATCATCGTTCCCTGGGTACTTGGGGGAACCAACGCGTCTGTACGCGTTCTCGCTGACGAGGTCACCGCATGACATGCGCAGGAGCGGGGACCGGGCACGTCACCGTCCCAGAAAAGCCGTGCACACAATCGGCTAGCCGTAAGGGGGCAGGTCGTTGAAAAATACAAGCCAAAAAGTGCTCGTCGTCGGCGCCGGAGTGATTGGTTCCAGCCTGGCAGAAGAACTGACACGGCGCGGAGCGTCCGTCACTCTAATCGACGCCGCGGAAGTTGGCTCCGGTACCAGTTCCGCAACGTTCGCCTGGATCAATTCGAACAACAAGTCTCCGGCGGCATATAGCCACCTGAACGTTCTCGGACTACAAGCACACGAACGTGTGGCCCGTACACGCACCCCGGGCGGACAGCGGTGGTTCCACCAGACCGGCACGGTGCAGATCGCCCAGACTGGCGAAGAGCTTGAAGCGCTGGAACTGAAGGTCCGGAACTTCAACGCCACCAACTACGACGCGCACCTGTTGACTCCGGAAGAGGTTCGGGAACTCGAACCGAATCTCGCCCCCCGTCAGCTGGTTGGCGGCGCCTTCTACGCAAAGGAAGGATGGATAGACGTACAGAAGATGTGCATGAGCCTGGTCAACCGGGCCATACAGGCGGGAGCCACTTACGCCCCCTTCGAAAGGGTGGTTGAAGTCCGACCCAAACAGGTGACAACGGAGGCTGTGGACGGAACACTGCGTCACCACACCGCAGACGTGGTGATCCTCGCAGCGGGAAACGGGACGAGGAAGATACTCGCCGGTTCCGGTGTCGATTTCCCGATCCTCGATGCCGAGGGAGGGAAGGACACCCGGCGTGCAACGGTCGGGATCATCAGCACCACAGGACCTGTACAGTCCGGAATCAAACACTTCGTCAGGGCCAACGGAATTGCTCTGCGACCGGCCCGCAATGGTGGCATCACCTTTGCAGACCACCCAACCGGAGGCAAATGGGAGGTGGACGATCCCAGGATCTGGACTGTTCCGGAGCTCCTGCTGGACCGTGTCCGCCAGCTCTACCCCACCATGAAGCAAGCCTGGACTGAATCCGTCAGCCTCGGCACCCGGGTGCTGCCCGAAGACGGACTGACGATTGCAGACTGGATCGGAGACGACAACTGCATATATGCAGTTGCAACTCACAGCGGAGTGACCTTGGCGGCCCATCTTGCTGAGAGCGTCGCGGATGAAGTCCTTACCGGCACCCGGCACGCATCCCTGCAAACCTTCGGGCTGAGCAGGTTTGCAGGCGTCTGACGGTCGCCAGTCGGTCGGGAGACTGACCGCTTGGTGATCCTGCACGTTGCTACGAACTCTGCTCCACCCCGGAGAGCGTTGCTGCTGCAAACCGTGTCTTTAGCGCACAACTCTGGCAGCACCGCCGAAACCATCTGGCTTCGGCGGTGCTGTCCATCATTGAAAATAACTCTTCGCCGCGGGTATCGGACAGTTTCTTCTGCAGTTCTCCGGCACAAAGCTCGAAATGGAACGGTGTTGGGTCTGTCCACCCAGGCTTCTACCCGCAAACAGCAGAAACACTGATCGAAGAACAGGGAATCCTTTTATGGCCAACATCGTCATTAGTTCGATCCAGGAGAAAGCTGTGCCCACAGCTTTCCTCTTCGCCGCCCGTAACCACTCGGTGGCGGTCCTGGGCGGAGGGGTAGAACCGGGGAAGCACAGCTTCTCCCTTTTCGGCGCGCCCTGCGACGTTGCGCTGCTGCCGGTCCACGACCTCGATGTCACGGCGCCAACAGTAGGTATCGTCTATGCCGCGGGCGAAGACATCACCGCCGGAATCACCAGACTCCTTGCTGCGGTCAGGCCTGATGTGCTCGCAGTTGTTGGAGTTGGAATATCAGGGGCGCTCGAATCTGCAAGCGCTGCCGAAACCCATGGATTCGATCTAAACCGTTTGCTCCTCGTCGGCGGCTTCCTGGCCGGCGGGACGATGTCCTCAGTCACGAACGAAAAACATGGCATGCTTGCGGGCTTCTTGGGCCGGGAAGCTCCTGAAGAGGCCCGTAAAATTGCGGAGACGACAATCACTCAGATCTCCATCACGGACGCTCCGACAGTTGTCCTTTCAGGGCTGAATCCCCTCGTACATGTCCCACCCATGATCCTGAACGCCATGCGCGTTGAACGGGGCGATGATGTTCAGTTCTATGACGAAGGCTTCGGTGAGAGTGTTTGCCGTCTAATCGCCGCCATCGACGTCGAACGCCAGCAGTTGGGAGCGGCGATGGGGTCGGATCTGCTTTCCTTCGAACAACTCCTGGACAGATATAACGGTCCTGCCGGTATGAACGGTGCCAGTGTTCTGGAAAAAATCAACACCTTTCCTCCCTATCGGCGTACCAAGCTCCCGTCAACATTTCAGCACCGCTTCCTCGAGCACGAACTGCGTTCCGCTTTCGCGCCAATGGCCGAAATGGCAGGACTGCTCGGCGTGCCCGCGCCTACGATCAATGCCGTAGTACGGCTCGGCGAAGTATTGGTGGACAGGGACGTCACCTCAACGGCATTGCAGACGGCCAAAGAATTCCTGTCAGTGATAGGAGCACCTGTTAATGTCGCCCGACCCCCTTCGCGACCGGAGACTGCCCCTTCCCGCCCCTAGCGGACAGTCCCGGAGAACAAACGAAGCAAAACAAGGTTCCCACGCTGACCTTTGCCCACAACCACGATCTACAGGAACCCGATGTGCCCACGTAAAAAATTGGGCGTCCGCGAAAGACCCGCGGGCGCGCCAATCGGTTACCAGATTCCGTTTGAAGAGTTTGCCGCTGTTCTTCGCCTGCTGCGCAAACAGGACCACGTGACCATACAGCTCCTCAACGGCCACAGCACCACCGGAACCGTCGACCTGGTCTCACTCAACGGGGACCTACTATGGCTCCATACCCCCTACGGCCGCCAAATGTTCATCTATAACGAAGTCAGGGACATTACAAAATCTGCACCCGGCGGCTCCCCGTGAAGCCAAGCCAGCATCGGTTGCCGGGCTCCATTGTCTGCGCTCCCCTGCAGGTCCCGCTCAACTCACGATCGTGCCGTGAGGACAGACTTGGAAAACCAGAGACCACAACAGAGCTAGTTCAATGAAGAAGAGCGCAGGTCGAATTCAGCGATGAAGAAATTTATCCCCCGCAAACGTAGAGCCGAGAGTAGAGGCCCTAGCAGGCCCGTTTCCCGAACCGGAGAACACTGCCCGATGACCGGGTGGTGGCAAGCAGTAAGCATGGACGGCACCAGGCGCTTTGTGACTGAAGGAAGCATCATGCCTGCAAAGGCGGACCAACCCGTCGAATGGATGCTCATCTCAGCTGACGCTGGACTGCGGCCGTCTACTCATGCTGTTCCCCCCGTAGGAGCCTGGATTGATTTTTGATGTTGGCCGGCCCGTCACACCCGTGGACGAGAAGCTTGCATTGCACTCCGTATCACTGCACCCCTGGCGGGTAAGAATATGGGCATGCCTGCGGGCAGTAATAGCAAAATCGACCCCCGCATGACAGGGTCATTTGAGCTACGCGTAGTTCCAGATGAGATGGGTAGCCAAACCCGGTCTGAGATTCACTGCGAGGATGACTGCCATTACTGCCATGGGCCGGAGACGGATTAGCAGCCTGCGGACGCGGCGGTGCCCCCCACGGGTGGGGCCTCAATTTCCGGAGCCTCCCGATCCTCGCAACTCGGGAGGCCCCGGTCTTCAAATGACTCCAAGGCGGCACGGAGTGCCATCACGGGATTTTTTCACCACTGATTTAGGTATCGGCTATGTGGATCTGCTCTCTGTCTGTCTCTTCCGGCAAGACGCCGAAATCCGGCTCCCCGGTGGAACACATGAAATCGTTCACTAGGAATCAGCACCAGGACGCCATCGAAAACAGCGTCTCGTCGCCCTCCGACAGTGAACTGATGCTGCATCACCCGGCCACCTACTGTGTGGTCGTGTTGGGCGTCATATACCCGAGCGTCGTCCGGCAGCCGCGCTACCAGGCCCCTTTGGCCGAACCGGCTCTGCCGGCGGGAGCCACAGAGGTAAGACGGAGCGCCGACATCATCTTCTACGATCCCCTCTCAAGCAGGGCCAGCTTGGAATCGCTCCGAGGGAACCGCACAGCAGTTGGGGAACCGTCCCAAACGAGCGCACGAAGGACCGGTAAAGGTCGACAAGAAGCCATAAATGCTGTGGTAGCCGACTTAGCCCGGCTGGCGAAAAATCACTATCGGTCAAAATCCCGCAAGGGGAACAGAAAATGCCTATTGATTAATTCTGGACACGAAACTCAGCGGCGGCACTGGCTTCTTCGCGCTCCTGGCCATTCAGCCGCGGTTGAAGAATCGTTCTGGCCACCACTCAACCGGTGGCTCCGGATTGCTGCCGAAACCAGCCGTAACGGCTACGTCTCGCAGGTACCCAGACGACGACTGTCGGCACAGAGTCCGAGGAACACCATTCCTACATCGCGGGCCGCAGCGCCAAAACCCCCGGGCCTTCATAGCCCAGTGTGGATTCTCAAGTAGCACCACCTATTACAACCGGAGACCTCTCTATGGACCCAGCTCCGCGGCATTTCAGGGCCAGTCGCTCGCACTCCGCCCGCCGAACCCTGCTGTTGGCGGGAGCCGCAGCAACAATCATGGCCACAAAAGCGCTCACTCAGCAGGACCAGCCAATTCCGCACCTGCGGCAAAGTGGAAGCTCGCCTGTCAGCGGCAGCGTCGGCTCGGACCAGGAAACCCCCTCACCCCAAGTTGCGGAAACAAGTATGCAAATTGGTACCGCCGCATCGCGGTCACCGTCCCGGTTGGAAATCGTGACTGCCTACGCCGGTCGAAGCCCCCGGTACTGGGACCTGGAGGCCCCCGGCGTCCTGACCCACCTTGCAGCCGGCTCGGAAGGGATCGCCCTGACAGTCGATTTTTGCGGTGGCCCCGGCGGCAACGACTACGATTTAGCTCTAATTACGGCATTGCGTGACCGTTACATCCCCGCGACACTGTTCCTGAATTCCAGGTGGATTACCGCCAATTTAGAAACAGCCCGCCAACTCGCCGCCGATCCGCTCTTCGAGCTGGCCAACCATGGAACCTCCCACCTGCCACTGTCCATCGCTGGAAAGTCCGCGTACGGAATCACAGGCACGCAAAACCCCGGGGAAGTGTACGACGAAGTAATGAGCAACACTTCCGTCCTAGCCCAACTCACAGGAATTAGCCCCCGCTTATTCAGGCCCGGGACCGCTTACCTCGACGAGGTCGCGGCAGATATCGTCAAGGCTCTAGGTATGACCCCCACAGGCTTCAGCATCAACGCAGATGGCGGAGCAACATACCCGGCAGCAACCGTGGCCAGCGAAACAATCAAGGCCCGGTCCGGGGACATCATCATATGCCACGGCAACCATCCTGGCTCCGGGACAGCCGAAGGCCTCATTCGCGCCCTGGACACCATCGCCGCCCGAGGGCTACTTTTCGTCCATCTCGACTAGGTGTCGTGCCCGGCATGCTGTCGTGTCATCCACCCTGGCGCACCCGCGACTGTTGATCGATCTCCGAGTCGTCCCCAAGCGGACTCCGGAAGGTGAAGAGCGTCAAAGGCTCGAACCAGTGATTAAACGAAGCCGCTTCAGCGATGAATAGTGCCGGAATGGATACACCCCAACCTGACGTCAGGTACCCCGGCCAAACACGTCAGAATAGTGCTCCATTTTCATATTCCGTACACGCCACCCCGAGAGTCTTAGGATCCAACGTGGCACCTGTTGCGTAGAGCGAGGCGCGGAACCCCCTGCTGGGAACCGCCATGTAGGGGTCACGCAGCAACCCGCAACGCGTTCCGCTGAATGTGACGTGGAATACTTCCGTACAGGTGCGCGGCCGGGAGGTCCGGCGGAATTGCGGAAGGGGCCGGTCACATGCAGGAGTACGTCAACGAGGACGAAGAAGCGCGCCGGCAGGTGCTGTCAGCGTTGTCACGGGAACACGAACTTGGCCTGCGCCGGGATGCGGACTTTGACCGGCGCCTCGACGAGCACTTTCCCACCCTCCGCAGCCTGTTCCATTCCTTGTACGGTGCACGCCAGGACTGGTTGAATCAACTCACTAACCTAGTACTCCAATGCGCACGGTCCTGGCAGGAGCGCTCCCCCGAACTGAAGGCCCTGGATGCCGAACGCGAGCAAACGCCGGACTGGTTCCAGTCCAACCGGATGCTCGGCGGGGTGTGCTACGTGGACCGCTACGCCGACAGCCTGGAAGGCGTGCGCGGCAGGATCCCGTACTTCAAGGAACTGGGCCTCACCTACCTGCACCTCATGCCGCTGTTCCTGGCGCCGGAACCCCACTCGGACGGCGGTTACGCCGTCTCCAGCTACCGCCAGGTCAACCCGAAACTGGGCACCATGGAGCAACTGCGCAGCCTCGCCGCCGAACTGAAGGCCAATGGGATCAGCCTGGTGGTGGACTTCATCTTCAACCACACCTCCGATGAACACGAATGGGCGCGCAAGGCAGCCGCGGGGGACCCGGAGTACAGCGATTACTACTGGATCTTCCCGGACCGGACCATACCGGATGCGTTCGAGGCGAACGTGCGCGAGATCTTCCCCGAGAACCACGCAGGTTCCTTTATCCAAATGGAGGACGGCCGCTGGGTCTGGGCCACCTTCCACACGTACCAGTGGGATCTGAACTACTCCAATCCCGAGGTGTTCCGGGCCATGGCGGGCGAGATGCTGTTCCTGGCCAACCAGGGCGTGGACATCCTGCGCATGGACGCCGTGGCCTTCATCTGGAAGCAGCTGGGCACCCCGTGCGAAAACCTGCCCCAGGCACACACGCTCCTGCGGGCCTTCAACGCAGCCTGCCGGCTGGCCGCGCCGTCGCTGCTCTTCAAGTCCGAGGCGATCGTCCACCCGGACGAGGTGACGCTCTACATCGACCCCAAAGAGTGCCAGCTTTCCTACAACCCGCTGCAGATGGCCCTGATCTGGGAATCCCTGGCCACCCGCGACGTCTCGCTCCTGGCCCAGGCCCTGGAACGCAGGCACAACATCCCGGACGGCACCGCCTGGGTGAACTATGTCCGCAGCCACGACGACATCGGCTGGACCTTCGCCGACGAGGACGCGGCCGAGCTGGGCATCAACGGCTTCGACCACCGCCGCTTCCTGAACTCCTTCTACGTCAACCGGTTCCCCGGCAGCTTCGCCCGCGGGGTCCCGTTCCAGGACAACCCGAAGACCGGGGACTGCAGGATTTCCGGCACGACGGCATCCCTGTGCGGAATGGAGGTGGACCCCGCCGAGGCGGTGGAACGGATCCTCCTGGCCCACTCGGTGCCGTTCAGCACCGGCGGCGTCCCGCTGCTGTACCTGGGCGATGAGGTGGGGCAGCTCAACGACTACGGCTACGCCGCCGAACCGGGCCACGGCGAAGACAGCCGCTGGGTGCACCGCCCGCACTACCCGGCGGAGCAGTACGCCCGGCGGGACGACCCCGCCACCCCGGAGGGGGCGGTGTACGCAGGTATCAAGCGGATGATCGAGGTCCGCGCCGGCACACCCGAACTGGCCGGAACCACGCTGGTGGATTTCGCCACGAACAACCGCTCCGTGCTGGCGTACCAGCGGCCCGGGGACGGGAAGGGCGCCGGCACCATCCTCGCACTCGCGAACTTCAGCGACTCACCCCAGGCGCTGCCCGGGGAAACCTTCGGCGGATACTTTCCTGCCGCCGTCGACCTCCTCTCCGAAGCGGCCCTGAACCTGCACGACGGCGTCACGCTCCTCCCCCGGCAATACCTCTGGCTGCGCGTCACCCCGGCGTAGCATCGTGGACCCGTTTTCCCAACGGGCCCGCGCGCGTGAAACCATACGGATCATGGCCTCCAAGATTGCGTACCAGGGTGAGCCCGGCGCCAACTCCAATATCGCGTGTCAGCAGATGTTTCCGGACTTCGAAAGCGTCCCGTGCGCCAGTTTTGAGGACGCGTTCGAGCTGGTGACCACCGGCGAAGCCGACCTGGCCATGATCCCCATCGAGAACTCCATCGCCGGACGGGTGGCGGACATCCACATCCTGCTGCCGCAGTCCAGCCTGCAGATCGTGGGCGAATACTTCCTTCCCATCCACTTCGACCTGCTGGGCATCCCGGGCAGCACCATCGAGGGCGCCACCGAGATACACAGCCACATCCACGCCCTGGGCCAGTGCCGGAAGCTGATCCGCGACCACGGCCTCAAGCCCGTTATCGCCGGCGACACCGCAGGGTCCGCCCGCGAAGTGGCCGAGTGGAACGATCCCCGCAAGCTCTCCCTGGCTCCGCCGCTGGCCGCCCAGATCTACGGCCTCGAGGTCCTGGCCTCGCGCGTGGAGGACGACCCCTCCAACACCACCCGCTTCGTGGTCCTGGCCCGGGAAACGGCACTGCCGGCCAAGGATGAACTTCCCGGACCGGCAGTGACCAGCTTCGTGTTCCGCGTCCGCAACGTCCCCTCCGCCCTGTACAAGGCACTGGGCGGCTTCGCCACCAACGGCGTGAATATGACCCGCCTGGAGAGCTACATGGTGGGCAACGAGTTCGCGGCCACCATGTTCATGGCCGACGTCGAAGGCCACCCCGAGGACCTGCCGCTGAAGCTGGCCCTCGAGGAACTGGACTTCTTCACCACCGAGGTGCGGATCCTCGGCGTGTACCCGGCCGCGGACTACCGGGCAGCCGCAGCCACCGCCTGACGCGGCTCCTTCACGGGTTCCGGACGCTTCAGCAGGGGGCCGAAGAACGCACCGAGTTCCGCCGTTGCGGTGAGCGGCAGGACGTTGGCCACGTACTGGTCCGGCCGGACCACCACCACGGCGCCCGCACGGTCGATGCCGCGGAGCTCGAAGATGTCCGCCTTGGGATCGGTGGCGTACACCTTTTCGTAGTCGGTCAGCTTGAACGGGCCCACCTGCGGCTTGAAAACGGCAGGCACGGCATTGATGTCGACGGCGGTGTGCGGCTGCTGGTAGATGACCTTCAGGTCGAACCACGCATCCGGGTCGGCGCCGGCAGGGGTGGCGGCCAGCGGTGAGTCCGGTGAGGTCGCGAACCAGTCAGCCAGCGTGTCCGTGGCGGAGCCGGTGCCGGTGCCGGTGCCGGGAAGCGCGCTATCGGCGAAGACGTAGATCCGCCAGCGTCCGTCAGCGGTGGCGTGGTGGCCAAGGTGGATCGGGTTGGTGTCCCCCACGCGGACCGCGGGCGCCGATTTGAAGCGCTTGCCCACGGGGAACCCGGCGGCCAGCTCCTGGTGGTCCGCAGAACCGATAATCAGGGAGGGCGCGTACTGGGTCATGAACCCGGCGGGGAATTCGGCGGTTTGGACGTAGAAGTCCTCAAGGTCGGAGGGGTGCTCGAACTCCTCCGGCTTCTTGGCCATCATGGTGGACCATTCCTTGTCGAAGTCGATCAGGTTCTTGGCCACCACCTGCCGCTCCTCCGAGTAGGTGGACAGCAGGCTTTCCGGGCTGCGCCCCTCCAGGACGTGCCCCAGCTTCCAGGCGATATTGAAGCCGTCCTGCATGGACACATTCATGCCCTGGCCTGCCTTGGCGCTGTGCGTGTGGCAAGCGTCACCGGTGATGAACACCCGCGGGGTCCGCGTGCCGCGGTCCGCCGGCAGGACGTCGTCGAACCTGTCCGTGAGGCGGTGGCCCACCTCGTACACGCTGTGCCACGCCACGTTCCGCACATCCAGCGTGTAGGGGTGCAGGATGGCGTTCGCCTTGGCGATGATCTCCTCGATGGTGGTGTTCCGGACGGAGTGCTGGCTGTTCGGGTCTACTTCCCCCAGGTCCACGTACATCCGGAAGAGGTGGCCGCCTTCGCGCGGGATGAGCAGGATGCTGCCTTCGGCGCCCTGGATGGCGCATTTGGTGCGGATATCCGGGAAGTCGGTGACGGCGAGGGTGTCCATGACGCCCCAGGCGTGGTTGGCCTGGTCTCCTGCGAGCGTGCAGCCGATGGCCTGGCGCACCTTGCTGCGGGCGCCGTCGGCACCCACCACATACTTGGCACGGACAACGCGCTCCTGGCCCTCCTCGGGGCCGGAGGTGTGGACCAGCCGCACGGTGACCGGATAGTCACCTTCTCCGGTGACCTCGAGCCCCTGGAAGTCGTAGCCGTAGTCGGGCTTCATCCGCGTGGGCGCGTTGGCCATGTACTCGGCGAAGTAGTCCAGCACCCGGGCCTGGTTCACGATCAGGTGCGGGAACTCGCTGATACCCATTTCGTCGTCCACGGCGCGGGCGGTCCGGATGATGTTGGCGTGGTTTGCGGGGTCCGGCTTCCAGAATGCCATCTCGGTGATCCTGTAGGCCTCGGCGATGATGCGCTCCGCGAAGCCGAAAGCCTGGAAGGTTTCCACGCTGCGGGCCTGGATTCCATCCGCCTGGCCGATGGCCAACCGGCCGGGGCGGCGTTCGATGATGCGCGTGGTCACGTTCGGGAACATGGACAGCTGCGCGGCGGCGAGCATGCCCGCCGGGCCCGTGCCCACGATGAGCACGTCCACTTCGTCGGGGAGCTCCTCGGGGCGGTTCAGGCCGATGCCGGCCGCCGGCTGGACGCGGGGGTCACCGGATACGTATCCGTGGTGGTGGAACTGCACGGGATGTCCTCACTTCGTTGTGGATGATGATCTCCGCAGGGTGTTCTATATGAGAACAGGAGATTCGATATTAGAAACTGAACGACTTGGTTTCCACTGTACGCCCGATGTGATCGAGCCGACAAGTACTGCCGCGGAAGCTTGTAAATAAGCGATATTTCGGGGGTTGACGGATGCCGCAGCATGCGCAATAGTGATCGTATACGATTTCGTACCTAATGAGGAGAAGGCTTTGGAGCAGGTCAACGGCGACACCCTGGCAGCAGCCCGCAAGGTGATCGCAGTGCACATCAACTACCCCAGCCGGGCCGCGCAGCGCGGCCGCACGCCGGCCCAGCCGTCCTACTTCCTCAAGCCTTCCAGCTCGCTGGCGTTGAGCGGAAACCCCGTGGAGCGCCCGGCCGGCTGCGAACTGCTCGGCTACGAGGGCGAGATCGCCCTGGTCATCGGGAAGGCCGCCCGCCGCGTCAGCATCCAGGACGCCTGGAGCCACGTTGCCGCCGTCACCGCAAGCAACGATCTCGGCGTCTACGACCTCCGCTGGGCGGACAAGGGCTCCAACCTGCGCTCCAAGGGCGGGGACGGGTTCACTCCGGTGGGCCCGGCACTGATCCCGGCAGACGCCGTCGACCCCGCCGGCCTGCGGATCCGCACCTGGCACAACGGGCAGCTGGTCCAGGATGACACCACCGCGGACCTGCTCTTCCCGTTCTCCCGGCTGGTGGCGGACCTGTCCCAGCTGCTCACCCTCGAGGAGGGGGACATCATCCTCACCGGCACTCCCGCCGGTGCCTCGGTAGCGAAGCCGGGCGACGTCCTGGAGGTTGAGGTGGAGACGATCGACGGCAGGCTCACCACCAGCCGGCTGGTCACCACCGTGGAGGAAGGTACGACGGCGTTCGCGGACTTTGGTGCCCAGCCCAAGGTCGATGACCTGCAGCGCGAGGAAGCCTACGGTTCCCGCGAGGCCGCCGGCCTGACACCGGAGGCGGAGGCCGCCGTCGGGCCTGCCCTGTCTCCTGACCTGAAGGCCAAGCTTGAGTCGGTTGCCACCGCCACCCTGTCCTCCCAGATGCGCAAGCGCGGCCTCAACAACGTCAGCATCGACGGGCTCCAAGGCACCCGACCGGACCGCCGCGTCGTCGGCCTGGCCCGGACCCTGCGCTATGTGCCCAACCGTGAGGACCTCTTCAAGACCTACGGTGGCGGATTCAACGCCCAAAAGAAGGCCATCGATTCCGTGAACGAGGGCGAGATCCTGGTCATGGAGGCCCGCGGTGAGAAGGGCACCGGCACGGTGGGTGACATCCTGGCCCTGCGCGCCCAGGTCCGCGGCGCCGCGGCCATCATTACCGACGGCGGGGTCCGCGACTACACTGCCGTGGCCGGACTGGAGATGCCCACTTGGTTTGCCAACCCGCACCCCGCCGTGCTGGGCCGCCGCCACATCCCGTGGGACACGGACATCACCATCGCCTGCGGCGGCGCCACCGTCCAGCCCGGCGACATCATCGTGGCGGACTCCGACGGCATCCTGGTGATCCCGCCGGCCATCGCCGAAGAACTCGTCGAGGACTGCATCCAGCAGGAAAAGGAAGAAACGTTCATCTTCGAGATGGTCAAGCAGGGCAACAGCGTGGACGGCCTCTACCCCATGAACAAGGAATGGCAGACCAAGTACAAGGAATGGGAAAGGCAAGCCAATGACTGACACGGCGACCGACCTCGCCGCTGCCACTCCCGGCAGCAAATCCGAGCAGGCCTACCAGGCCGTCAAGGCCCGGATCGTTGAAGGCACCTACACCCCCGGCTACCGCCTGGTCCTGGGTTCCATCGCGAAGGACCTCGGCTTCAGCGTGGTCCCGGTCCGGGAAGCCATCCGCCGGCTCGAAGCCGAAGGCCTGGTGACGTTCGAACGCAACGTCGGCGCCACCGTGGCGGGGATCGACCCCACCGAATACCTCTACACCATGCAGACGCTCAGCATCGTCGAAGGCGCCGCCACCGCCATGTCCGCACCGCTGATCGACGCGACGGCCATCGCCCGGGCCCGCGCGGTGAACCAGGAAATGCGCGAATGCCTGGACCACTTCGACCCCGTCCGGTTCACCCGGCTCAACCAGGACTTCCACAGCGTCCTGTTCGAACACTGCCCCAACCCGCACATCCTGGACCTGGTGCACCGCGGCTGGAACCGGCTCGCATCCCTTCGGTCCTCCACCTTCCGCTTCGTCCCCGGCCGCGCCCGCGACTCCGTGGACGAACACGAAAACCTGCTGAAGCTCATCGAAACGGGAGCCGACGCCGATGACATTGAAAAGGCAGCCCGGCTCCACCGCTCCGCCACCCTGGACGCCTACCTCGCCCAAGCCAACAACCTCTGACCCAGTTAGGACTTCAACGATGACGACCTCAGTAGAAACCAGCACGCACTACGTCCCCGAGGACCTGCCCACCCACATCCAGCACTTCATCAACGGCGAGTTCGTCGATTCCGTCTCCGGCAAGACGTTCGACGTCCTGGACCCGGTGTCCAACCGGAACTACGCCACCGCGGCCGCCGGGCAGAAAGAGGACATCGACCTCGCCGTCGCCGCCGCCCGCGAAGCCTTCACCAGCGGCCCCTGGCCGAAGATGAAGCCCCGCGAACGCGCCCGCATCCTGAACAAGATCGCCGACGCCGTCGAGGCCCAGGAAGACCGGCTCGCCGAACTGGAAACCTTCGATACCGGCCTGCCCATCACCCAGGCCAAGGGCCAGGCCCTGCGCGCGGCAGAGAACTTCCGGTTCTTCGCGGACCTGATCGTGGCCCAGTTCGATGACGCCATGAAGGTCCCCGGCTCGCAGATCAACTACGTGA
>NZ_JBFRDA010000024.1:0-49477 GCF_052113345.1 Pseudarthrobacter sp. YAF2
CGTCCATGGGCCTGCTGGGACAGCAGGAACACCCCGAAGTGCGCGCCGCCGTCGAACACTGCCTGTCCGCCGCCAAAGCGGCCGGCAAGCCCGCCGGCGTCAACGCCTTCAACCCGGACACCGCCCAGCACTACCTCGCGAACGGCGCCAACTTCATCCTGGTGGGCGCCGACGTCGCCCTCCTGGCCCGCTCCTCAGAAGCCCTCGCCGTCCAATACACCAAGGCCAGCGGCATCCAGCCATCCCACGGCGGCACCCCCGCCAGCTACTGAAACACACTCTTTTAGGACTCTTCTTATGACTGCTACATCTGCTGCGATCACCTCGTCCGCCTCGCCTCAGCTTGAAGCGGCGCTGCTTGCTTCCGTGCCGACCGGCCTGTTGATTGGCGGGCAGTGGCGTGAGGCTTCTGACGGCGGTACGTTCGACGTGCACGATCCCGCCACCGGCAAGGTGATTGCCACCCTGGCCTCGGCGACCAGTGAAGATGCGGTTGCTGCGCTCGACGCCGCAGACGCCGTGCAAGCTTCGTGGGCGCGGACCCCACCCCGGGTGCGGGCAGAGATCCTGCGACGGGGCTTCGACCTGGTCACTGCGCGTGCCGAGGACTTTGCCCTGCTGATGACCTTGGAAATGGGCAAGCCGTTGGCTGAAGCCCGCGGCGAGGTCGCCTACGGGGCGGAGTTCCTGCGCTGGTTCTCGGAAGAAACCGTCAGGGACTACGGCCGCTACCTCACCTCCCCGGAAGGGAAGAACAAGATCCTGGTCCAGCACAAACCGGTGGGACCGTGTCTGCTCATCACCCCCTGGAACTTCCCGCTGGCGATGGCCACCCGCAAGGTCGCACCCGCCGTCGCGGCCGGTTGCACCATGGTCCTCAAGCCCGCGAAGCTGACACCACTAACGTCCCAGTTGTTCGCACAGACGATGATGGAGGCCGGGCTTCCCGCCGGCGTCCTTAACGTCGTATCCTCCTCCAGCGCTTCCGGGATCTCCGGGCCGCTGCTGAAGGACTCCCGGCTGCGGAAGGTTTCCTTCACCGGCTCCACCCCGGTGGGTAAGCGGCTTATGGCAGACGCGGCGCAGAATGTGCTGCGGACCTCGATGGAGCTGGGCGGGAACGCGCCGTTCATCGTCTTTGAGGACGCGGACCTGGACCGAGCAGTTGAGGGGGCCATGGCAGCCAAGATGCGGAACATGGGCGAAGCCTGCACCGCAGCCAACCGGTTCCTGGTCCAGGAATCCGTAGTTGCAGAGTTCACCGAAAAGTTCGCTAGCGCCATGGCCGCTCTGACCACCGGTAGGGGCACAGAGCCCACCACTCAAGTAGGTCCGCTTATTGACGCCGGAGCCCGCGACGACGTCCACGCACTGGTAAGTGCCGCCGTCGACGCCGGGGCCGTTGCCGTGACCGGCGGCGGACCTGTTGACGGGCCCGGCTACTTCTACCAGCCAACGGTGCTGGGCAACGTGCCAAACGGTGCCGCGATCCTGGGTCAGGAAATCTTCGGACCCGTCGCCCCGGTGACAACCTTCGCCACAGAGGCGGATGCGATCCGCCTGGCTAATGCCAGCGAGTACGGCCTGGCTTCCTACGTCTACAGCCGCGACTTCAACCGCCTCCTGCGCGTGGCCGAGCAGATCGAATTCGGCATGGTCGGCTTCAACGCCGGCGTCATCTCCAACGCCGCAGCCCCCTTCGGCGGGGTCAAGCAGTCCGGACTCGGCCGCGAAGGCGGCACCGAAGGCATCGCCGAATACACCACCACCCAATACATCGGCATCGCGGACCCCTACGCACGCTGATTCAGGCGACGAGGCCGCTGCCTGGGTGAGGGTTCATGGGGACGGGCGGCTGGCTCGTCCCCATGAACGAAGCCACAAGTGCCGGCCTGTCGGCAAGCTACTGCGTCGTCCCCGACAGACAACGACGCAAGAACAATTGGAGGACTACATGGCCCGTGGCCGACCACTGTTGAAGTCCCCCGTACAGGCTAAAGCGGAGGATCAACAGTTGAATTTCTTACCCCCAAATTACGCTGAGTACGTTCGCGACTGGACAATCCTGGCAGCAGGAGAAGAGGTCTCTATCGTTCAGGAGAGCGGTGCGGAATTGTCTGGGCGGGTTGATGCTGTGACAGCGGACGGGGCAATCCTCTGGGTGCACTTGGCGGGAGGCGCCGGACGGAGATTATTTACCCGCTCGGAAAGCGCCTACGTTTGGCGTGTCCCGGCGGGCGCTGACTGATCTGGACGATTCGGCGGTGGTAATGCATGCCGGATGTATGCGCCATCGAGCTTCGCAGAAGCAGTTTCTTAAGCTCAAGAGCACACATGCAGGATCGCGTTGCTGAAGAAGCAGCACTTTGGGCGACGGGCTGTCGTCGATTGTTTCCTTGCAGTAGAGGTCTAAACCTACTGAGACGGAAGGGGCGTCAGAGTCCGGGTATTAGCGGGCTGGGCCAGAATGCCCCACAGCGTGCGAATGGCGCGTTCAACTGCCTGCTCGTCCACGCCGGCGATAAGTTGGAGTACCAGCCCGTCGAGGGCAGCGAAGGCAGCCTGCGCTAATCCAGGTTCAGAGGAGAATCCAAGGCTGTCCAGCCCGGCGGCAAGCGTGGAAATGTAACTTTCATAAAGGTTCTTGACGGCACCGGCAAGTTCCGGCCGTCGTCTGGCCTCCAGAATCATCTCGTACTGGAACGTCTGCATGTCCGGGTTGTCACGAATCAAAGCCATGATGCTGCGGCAGAAGTCGTCCTCGCCAGCAGGCAGGTTTTGCAGCCCCGACAAACCTATTGACTGAGCTACTGACCACTGCAGCGCAGCCTCGATCAGGGCGTCCCGCGTGCCGAAGTGGTGGGCCACCAGAGTGTTATTGACACCTGCAACCTCAGCAACTGCGCGATAGGTCATACCACGCAATCCTTTGCGGGCCACTACGTGTACGGTGGCCGCGAGCAGCGCTTCCCGGCCTGTCCCATATCCGCTATGTGCAAAATCCATCATGTGCTGAGTTTAGTGGTTCAGACTTCCCGCAGGCGGACGGTTCGTGTCAGTCTCACTTCACTCGAAGTAAGACTTGACGAAAAAACTAAGCAGGTGCATAGTTGTCTATACGTGTTCCACTTCACAGCCTCCGCGTCCTAGACGCCATCGTTTTTTTCCTTTGAAAGGTTGCTCAGATGGCTGCTTCCACCTCAGCTGCCATCGCGGCACCGGCGCCGGAGTGCACACAACTCAATAAGACCCTGCACTGGCAGAGCTCCCTCGCCGTCCGGGGCAGGCCGGCCAGCCATGACCCCCTCCCCCACGCCGGTTCTGGTCGTCTGCTGGCACTGACGACTCTGCTCCAACCCACCAGTAACCCGAATCAATTCCCCTAGGAGAACCCATGAACGCAAACGTCTTCCACGGCCACCACAACGCAGCCAGTTATGAACCGTTCGAGGTCGGTCAAGTTCAGTGGCTGCGCCGCAACGGCGACGGCGGCAACGAGGCCCTTGCCTCCGGCGTCTGGTCGGTCACCCCCGACGACGCTCCCGAACCCTTCGACTTGACCAGCGAAGAAGACGAGACCATTTACATCGTCTCCGGGCACCTTCGGATCGAGGTGCTGGACGGTGAAACCCTCAACCTTGTTGCGGGTTCCATGGCGTCCTTCTCCAAAGGCGCTAAGACCCGTTGGACGGTCATTGAGCCAACCATCGAATTCTTCGTCTACAGCTAATCACCGGAAAGAATAAAACGATCATGACCACCGACAACGACGTCATCGTCATAGGCGCCGGCTTCGCCGGCCTGACAGCTGCCCGGGAACTGACAGCGAAAGGACACAGCGTACGGATCCTGGAAGCCCGTGACCGCATTGCCGGCCGAACCTGGCTCGACAACAGGATGGGACGCAACCTCGAACTCGGTGGGACCTGGGTCCACTGGGTGCAGCCGCATGTCTGGGCTGAAATGTCCCGTTACGGCATCGGAGTCGTCCCCGGACCTGAGTTTCAGACGGCCTACTGGTGGGCAGATGGGCAGCGTCATCAGGGTCCGGCCGAGAAGATCCTGGAAATTCTCGACGAACCAAACAAGTTGCTGCTGGGGCAGGCACGGGAACTCATACCCCTTCCCTATCAGCCTCTAAGCAATCCGGCCGTCAAAGGCGTGGACCACGAGAGCGTCTCAACCCGCATCGACCAACTCGGATTGGACGAAGAAACGCGACAGTTGCTGCGCACGTTCTGGTCCTTGAATTTCAACGGCCGCATCGAGGAAGCTGCTTTCACGCAGGCCTTGAGGTGGTGCTCTGCTGCCAGCGGTGACTGGATGCTGATGTTCGAAGCGTGCGCTACATACAAAATCCAAGGCGGAACTTCCGCTCTTGCCGAGGCCATGCTGACTGACAGCAAAGCGGAAGTGGAACTCAATTGCGTGGTCAAAAGGATCGACCATCACGAAGGGGGCGTCACCGTCACGACGGATGACGGAACCACATACGACGCCAAGGCTGTGATCGTCACCCTGCCACTAAATGCCCTGAACTCGATCGAATTTTCACCCGCCCTCTCGGAAAGCAAACAAGCTGCCGCGTCCCGCGGCCAGGCCGGACTCGGCGCCAAGCTGTGGATCAAAGTCAAAGGCAAATGGGACCGCTTCGTCGCCTTCGGCGGAGAGGACTGGCCGCTCAACTTTGTCCAATCCGAATACTTCGACGAAGATTCCACGACTCTGGTGGCCTTCGGTCCTGACGGCACGGCCGTCTCTGTTGAAGACACAGCAGCTGTCCAGGCCATCCTCGAACGGCTGGTTCCCGGAATTGAAGTCCTGGAAATCGCCGGCCATTCCTGGGTTGAGGACGAATATGCAAAGTCCACATGGCCGATGCATTACACAGGGTATCTCTCAGAGAACCTTGAAGAAATGCAGCGCCCGGAAGGGCGGATTTTCCTCGCTGGGGCAGACTACGCCAACGGTTGGGGCGGCTTCATTGACGGCGCCATCGAGAGCGGTCTTACAGCTTCACGCACCGTCCACGACGTTCTGACCTTTTAGAAAGAAACTACAGGGCTAGCCGTTCAGGTTCTGGCCCCTTAAGGAGTACCCATGGAATCGTATGATGCGCTTTTGGCGTCCATTACCCCCGCGTCCGGCCCCACGAAGACCATCCTGAACCCTGCTACGGGTGAGCCGGTAGGTGAGGCGCCCCTGCATGATCTTGAGTACCTGGAGCGGGTTGTTGCCGCTGCTGTCGCGGCGCAGCCAGCATGGGCTGCGCTGGGACATGAGGGCCGGTCCGCTGCGCTCCTTCGGGCCGCGGACGCGGTTGAACGCAGCGCTGAGGAACTTGCCCAGTTGCTTTCCCGGGAGCAGGGCAAGCCGCTGAACGGGCCCAACGCCCGTTTCGAAGTCGGCGCCTGTGCTGCATGGCTTCGGGCCGCGGCGACCATCCGCCTGGAGCCGGAAACCATCGTCGATGACGGTGAAACCCGGGCCGAACTGCACTACAAGCCCATCGGCGTTGTCGGCGCCATCGGACCGTGGAACTGGCCGATGATGATCACGATCTGGCAGATCGCCCCCGCCCTGCGCATGGGCAACGCCGCGGTCGTCAAGCCCTCGGGCAACACCCCGCTGAGTGTCCTTGCCCTGATCAAGGTCATCAACGAAGAACTCCCCGACGGCCTGCTCTCGGTGGTCTCCTGCGGCCGGGAGGTCGGCGCCCGTCTGACCAACCACCCCGCCATCGGAAAGATCATGTTCACCGGCTCCACCGCCGCCGGGAAGGCCATCATCAAATCCTCCGCGGACACCGTCAAGCGGCTAACCCTCGAACTCGGCGGAAACGACGCCGGCATCGTCCTGCCCGACGCCGATCCCAAGGCCATCGCCCAGGACCTCTTCTGGGGCGCCTTCATCAACACCGGCCAAACCTGCGCGGCCCTGAAGCGCCTCTACGTGCACGAAGACATCTACGACGCCGTGTGCGAAGAACTCACCGCCGTTGCCGCGGCGATGCCGATGGGCAACGGCCTGGACGAAAACAACGTCCTGGGTCCGCTGCAGAACAAGTCCCAGTACGACATCGTGGCCAACCTCGTGGACGCAGCCAAGGAATCCGGGGCACGCGTGCTGCTCGGGGGCAACCCCGACACCAACCAGCCCGGCTACTTCTACCCCACCACCCTGGTCGCGGACATCGACAACGACAACCCTCTCGTCGCCGAGGAACAGTTCGGCCCCGCACTGCCGATCATCAAATACAGCACCGTGGACGAGGCCGTCGAAATGGCCAACGCCCTGGACGTTGGACTGGGCGCCTCGGTCTGGTCCTCGGACCTGCCCGCCGCCCGCGAAGTCGCAGCCCGCATCCAGGCCGGCTCCGTATGGATCAACAAACACGGCGTCGTAGACCCCCGCATCCCCTTCGGTGGAGCCAAGCAATCCGGCTACGGCCTCGAATTCGGTGTCGAAGGCCTCAAAGCCCTCGGCATCCCCCAGGTCATCAACGGCTAAAACCATTCCAAAAAAGGGGCACTACATGCAGCCGCGTGCAGTGCCCCTTGCTTCTTGTTGGAACGGGAAGACGATCGAGCGGTTGCAATGTATGCCAGCTGAAGCCGACCGAGCACGTCGACAACTAGCGGCGCGGGGCCTTCCGTGTCGGTAGTTCAATGTGCGAAATGGACGCCAGAACTGCACGGTATTTACCTGCATAAGATCGACCGCACCAGGAACCGCAACCAACGGTCACCGGCCCAACGACAGATGGCTACCTTGCGTCATAGTGCGCAGACACTCCTCTTACCCGATGAGCACACATTGTTCCCAAGAAATTATCTCGATTTTCCAGTCTTCGAAAGGTCACCAGTGCTTCAGCCCTTAGTCCAAACCCACTCCGAATTTCGCTTGGCCATTTTTGTCGATGATCCACATAATCTGTGTCGGCTTTTGGAGCAGGCAGTACAGCGACTGATCCCAGCAGCTCTAGAACGCAGGCAGGGCATTCTCGTTACCCAAGTCTTTCCGCGCAACTACACCGCTGAAGTCCATCAAGACGTCCTGTGTGGGAAAGTCCAAGAAAGACGAAGCGACCCAAACGAGTTGCAGACCAACAGCATGACCTGAAAAGACACCCGCCGATCATTCATGCGGGGGCGGTTATCAGGGCTGGAGGCTCTAGTGAGGAGACTCGGGTCGCCTCCTCACCGGGCGGCCCCACTCTTGGTCCTCTCAGCGCCCACTCTCGCGCCTGCGCTGGCCTTTTTTGGTTTGGCTGCCCCTTGTCGATGGTTATTCTGCCCTGGGGCCGGTGCCCTCGCTGCGCTCGGCAGCGATGCATCCACGCCGCGAGTTCGTGAGACCAACGTCTGGTTGATAGTGCGATGAGAACCCACTCGTCCTGCCTCTATTGCCCCGATGTCTCCTCGAACCGGAGCCCTCGGATCCCGGCTGCAGCTCTTGCTCGATGCAGTCGGTGTCTGCAGTTAGCTTGAGCTACACCCAACCTGACGTCGGCGCCCCACCCGGGTCCTGTCACAACAGAGTCCATTCATTCTTTCCTGACAAGGTTACGGGTGGGTCATGGAACTCAACCTGACACGTGGGGGCGAAGACCCTGGGGGTCGATGCAGACGTGCGGAAGGTCGGGCCGAGGCCCAGGGCTGATTGAGTTCAGGACCATCTGAAGACTGGAGACTGCGGTGAGATGGCTTAGGTCCTCTGGCCCTCACGGCAGCGTCGAGGTCCGCGTTCACCGCTCGCACGTCGCCCACGACGAACCCGGGCAGCAGCTCGGAGCCAGGCTCGGGGAGGCGCTGCATCCGCGCGATGAATACTGCCCAGGTTTGACGGCAAATCGGCCATCGCTCGGTTGCCTCACGCATACACGGTTAAGGACATAGACCCGGAGGGCCGACGACGAGCAGGTGATGCCCTCCTGCGCCTCCTTGAGCGCAGAGCCCGGCAGGCCCAGGACCATGGAAGCCCGGCAGGGTCTGCTGGATGCCGGCCCCGACATCAATTAGGTAGCCGTTGAGGCTCAGCGCTCGCCCGCTCATGCCACACCCTGCAGGTGCCCGGTGGGGGCGGTGGGTGGCAAATAGTACTCTGACTCGCGGTTCGCCCCGGAAATCAGAATATTCTGGCCTAGTACCTGCCTCTGACACCGCGGTCAGATGGTTGCAGTCACGCTCAGCCGCTACCTGGTCGCGTAAAACGCAACAGCCGACGAGGCAGCGACGTTGAGCGAGTCGACACCGTTCATCATCGGAATTGTTACGCGCGCGTCGAGCGCCTGATCGGTCTCAGGCCTCAATCCTTCACCCTCGGTGCCGAAGACCAGCGCGAGGTTCTGATGGTCCTGCGCTACCAGCTCATCAAGCGTGATGGCACCTTCACCGAGCGACATACCGGCCACGAAATAGCCCGCTTCCTTGAGTACCTCAAGGTCCCCAGGCCAAGACTCGATCCGCGTCCACGGGACCTGAAACACCGTGCCCATCGAGACGCGGATGGAACGTCGGTACAGCGGGTCGGCGCACTGTGGCGAGACCAGGACAGCATCGACGCCGATGGCTGCGGCGCTCCGGAAAATCGCCCCAACGTTCGTGTGATCGGCAAGGTTCTCAAGTACCGCGATCCGTGATCGTCCTCGTAGCTGAGCGGTTTCCTGCCCTTGCACTTTGGAAGCACTGACCTTGGTGTGGTCCACGATGTCCTCCAACACGGCCACGCGGCGCGCACCGGCGAGGAGTTCCGGCAGTGGCACCGGGGCGGGCCGCTGCATCGCCGCCATCGCCCCGCGGTGCAGGTGGAAGCCGGTGATTTCCTCCAGCAACGCAGCCGAGCCAATATAGACGGGAACGTCAGGGTAGTCCCGGAAGACGTCGTCAAGGTCCGCCATCCACTTCTCTGCCAGGAAGAAGGACCGGGGCTGGTGGCCGGCCGCCAGGGCCCGGCGCAGGACCCGCGACGATTCGGCGATGTACATCCCCTCGGCCGGCTCGCGGAGCTTGCGCAGGTGGACGTCGGTCAGCGTGGTGTAGTCGCTGACGCGCGGGTCATCGGCGGATTCGAGGTAGTGGAAGGTCACCGGGTGATTATTTCAGCAGGTTGGCGATCATGACGCCCAGGGCAACGATGCCCAGGCTGAAGATGACCGCCCGGAGGACGCGCGGCGAGAGCTTCCGGCCAACCTTGGATCCCATCAGGCCGCCGATGGTGGAACTAATGGCGATCAGCAGCACCACCAGCCAGTTGATCCGGTCAAAGGCGAAGACCAGGTAGGAGACGGCGGCCACCATGTTGACGCCGAGAACCAGGATGTTTTTCATGGCGTTGGCGTTCTGGATGGTCCCGGTGAGGAACACCCCGAGGATGCCCACCAGCAGGATTCCCTGTGCGGCAACAAAATATCCGCCGTACACGCCGGCCAAATACACCAGCACCACCAGGAGGAACCCGTGGCGCTTGTCCCGTACGGCGTGCTCCGGATTGGCCTCGCGGTTGCGGACCCAGTCCTGGAGCCTGGGCTGGAAGACCACCATCAGCAGCGCCAGTACCAGGAGCACGGGTGCGACGTAGTGGAAGACCTGTTCGGGCAGGTGGAGCAGCAGCCAGGCCCCGGTGATGCCGCCGAGGACCGACGCCGGCAGGAGGCGGAGCACCTGGCGGCCCCGGCCTGCGAGCTCCCTGCGGTAGCCGAACGCACCCGCAGCGGTACCCGCCACGAGTCCCATGGCGTTGCTCATGGAGGCCACGACCGGGGCCACCCCCAGGGCGATGAGGACAGGGAAGGTGACAAGAGTCCCGGAGCCAACTACTGCATTGATGGTGCCGGCCCACAGGCCGGCAATGAACACAACGGTGCTGCTGAAGAATTCCAAAACGGTGAGTCAGGCGTGTTCTAGCGGCGCGCTGTTGCGGTGTAACGGCCTGCGTTTTCAGACACGTCCAGGGGAAGGCCGAAAGTGGTGCTCAGGTGTTCTTCGGTCAGGACCTCGGTGATGGGCCCGGCGGCCACCACGCCACCGTCCCGCAGCAGCATGGCGTGCGTGAACCCGGGGGGGACTTCTTCAAGATGGTGGGTGACCAGGACCATGGCCGGAGCTGCCTCGTCGCGGGCAAGCTCGGCAAGCTTGTGGACCAGTTCTTCGCGGCCGCCGAGGTCCAGCCCGGCGCCGGGCTCATCCAGCAGGAGCAGCTCGGGATCCGTCATCAGGGCGCGGGCGATCTGGACGCGCTTCCGCTCCCCCTCGGACAGGGTGGCGAAAGTCCGGTTGAGCAGCGGTCCCATGCCCCAGTCGTTCAAGAGCCGGAAGGCGCGCCGTTCGTCGTCGCGTTCATACCCTTCCCGCCAGCGGCCGGTGACACCATACGCCGCGGTGACCACCACGTTGAGGACGTTCTCATGCTCGGGGATATGGGTTGCAAGGGCTGCCGAGGAAAGGCCAATGCGAGGCCGGAGCTCGAAAACGTCCACCCGGCCCAGGACTTCGTCAAGGATGCCTGCGGTGCCGCTGCTGGGGTGGAGACGGGCTGCCGCAATCTGGAGGAGAGTGGTTTTACCGGCACCGTTGGGGCCTAGGATGACCCACCGTTCGCCCTCGTTGACCTGCCAGTCAACCTTGTCCAGCAGGGTTTTCTTACCTCGGACAACGCTGACGGAGTCCAGTTCCAGAACATCACTCATAGGAATAGACACTAGGACAAAAAAGATGATGACTGATAACCGGTGTGAAGCTCCCCCGGAGCCCCTGGAGGGCGGGCGCGCAATGAATTCAGGGTACCCCGGTGCCGCTCGATAAGATTGCAGGCATGACTTCGAACGTGACTGCGGTCAGCTATGGCCAAAATTTGACCTCCAACGGGCTGGAGCAGCTGCGTTCCGTCCTTGCCTCGCAGGGCGCCGAGGTGCTGTCCGAGACTGGGCTGGGTGATGGCCGCTACCAGGTGTCCGTGGCCGAACTCACCCTTCCCGACGCCACGGCAGCCGGGCTTGCGGCCCTGCGGCGGGCAGTGGCGGAGTCCGCGATCGAGGGTTTTGACACCGCACTGGTGCCGGCAAGCCTGCGCGCCGCCGAGCGGAAGCTGCTGATCATGGACGTCGATTCCACCCTGATCCAGCAGGAGGTCATCGAGCTCCTGGCCGCCTACGCCGGCAAGCGGGAGGAAGTGGCCGCCGTGACCGAAGCCGCCATGCGCGGGGAACTGGACTTCGCCCAGTCCCTCCACGCCCGGGTGGCCGTCCTCGCGGGGCTGCCGGCCGACGTCGTCCATTCCGTCCGCCACGAAGTGAAACTCAGCGAAGGCGCCGCCGAGCTGGTGGCCGCGTTCAAGGCCGCAGGCCACGTGGTGGCCGTGGTATCCGGCGGCTTCAACCAGATCCTCGCGCCGATCGCCGCGGACCTTGGCCTGGACTACTGGCAGGCCAACGAACTGGAGATCGTGGACGGCGCGCTGACCGGGAAGGTGCTCGGCGCGGTGGTGGACCGGGCTGCGAAGGAGAAGTACCTGCGCGAATGGGCCGCGGCTGAGGGTATCGCCCTTGAACACACCGTGGCCGTGGGCGACGGCGCCAATGACCTGGACATGCTCGGCGCCGCCGGCATCGGGGTGGCCTTCAACGCCAAGCCGGCCGTGAGGGCGGTAGCGGACGCCGCAGTGAACATGCCCTACCTGGACGCCGTCCGCTACGTCGCTGGCGTCTGAGACACTGTTAACCAACTGATGGGCCCCGCTTGGCGGGGCCCATCAGTTGGTTAAGGGGTGCAGCACCTGACGGTTACTGGGCGCCCTTGCCGAAGTAGTCCGCGCCGCCGGCGTACTCGGTGTGGCCGGACTCGACGTCGGCCGTTGCCATGCCGGCCACAACCTGGGCGAATTCCTCCACTGAGTACAGCTTCCCGGCTTCGGCGCGGCGCGCCTCGATGGCACCTGGCGTGGAGCGGTCCAGGAGCGTGGCGGTGACGGTGCCCTCGATCATGTCGCCGGAGACCACCACCAAGGAGATCCCCTTCTCCGCGAGGTTGGGGATCAGCTCGCGCAGGGCGTCCTCACCGGCGCGCTTGCTGCGGGCCACGGGCTCGTAGGCTTCCATGGTGGGCACGGTGTTGATGAAGTGGGCCTGGTGGCTGGTGACGAACACCACGCGGGAGCCTTCCTGCATCAGGGGCACTGCGGCATTGAGCATGTTGACCTGCGCGTCACGGTTCAGCTTGAGCGCGTAGTCCTCCCCCATCCCCGTTTCCATGCCGCCGGAGGCATTCAGGACCAGGATGTCCAGGGACCCGAAATTCTCCATGGCTGCGCTGGCCAGCGCCTGCACGCCTTCCTGTGTGGTGAGGTCGGCGCCGACGGCTACCGCACGGCCGCCGTCAGCCTCGATTCCCTGCACCACTTTGTTGGCGCGGGGCGCCTTCTGGCGGTAATTTACGACGACGGCGGCGCCTTCCGAGGCGAGGATCTTGGCTACGTCGGCGCCGATGCCCCGCGATGATCCGGTGACGATGGCCGTCTTGTTGTCCAGCAGTCCCATACGAGCTTCCTTTGTTCGAAACATCCAAATCGTTGTGGCCTGCAGTCCATCATGCCAGCGGCTGTTCCCAATGCCTTTGTCCGACGTCGACAAATAAGGGCCACCGGGCTAGTGCACTGCAGGGCCGTGGGCAGGACCAGTCAGTGTCCCATGCCCAGGCCGCCGTCCACCGGGATGACAGCTCCGGAGATGTAGGCGGCTTCGTCGCTGGCGATCCAGCGGACCACATTGGCAACTTCGGAGGCTTCGGCGAAGCGGCCGGCGGGAATGCTGGCCAGGTAGTCCTTCTGGGTGGCTTCGGGGAGTTCGGCGGTCATGTCAGTGTTGATGAAGCCGGGGGCCACAACGTTGGCGGTGATTCCGCGTGAGCCAAGTTCGCGGGTGAGGGACCTGGCGACGCCCACCAGGCCCGCCTTGGATGCGGAGTAGTTGATCTGCCCGGGAGCGCCGTAGAGGCCGGACACCGAGGAAATCAGGACAACGCGGCCTTTGCGGAGCCGGATCATTCCCTTGGACGCGCGCTTGATGACGCGGAACGCACCGGTCAGGTTGGTGTCGATGACAGAGGTGAAGTCGTCCTCGCTCATGCGCAGCAGCAGGGTGTCCTTGGTGATGCCGGCGTTGGCCACCAGTACCTCCACCGGACCGTGCGCGGCTTCCACTTCCTTGAAGGCGGCGTCCACGGAGGCCTCATCCGTCACGTCGGCCTTGACGCCGAGGATTCCGTCCGGAAGCTGCGATTCGCTGCGGTAGGTCACGGCCACTTTGTCGCCGTTGGCCAGGAATGCCTGCGCGATGGCCAGGCCGATACCCCGGTTTCCGCCGGTGATCAGGACGCTGCGGGCTGCGGAAACTGCTTCAGTCATAGAGGGGCTCCGGTTTTCTGCGGCAGGCTGCGCCGCGGTTGCAGTGAGTGGTTTGGGCTGCCTCCGATCTTAGCGGCAGGCCCGGTACGGGTTTGGGCAGCACTGCCGATGGTGCGAGAATTGAGGGAAGCCTTTGGAGCGTGATTATTCACCGTGACCCTTGAAAACCATGCGGGACATTCCGCGCCCGAAGAACCGGGCCGGTTCTCCGGCGATGCCGAGGTACACAGCATTACCGAAGCTGCTGGAGCGCACTCGGAGGATATGCGCCAGCGGATGATCAAGTACGCCCTGGCGATGGGCATCCGCATGGTGTGCCTGGTCATGATTTTCGTGGTGGACGGCTGGTTCAAGATCATTGCGGTGGCCGGTGCGGTCTTCCTGCCCTGGGTGGCGGTGGTCATAGCCAACGGCAACGACAAAGCCGAAGGGCACAGTGACCTGCTGATCGATTCCGCGCCGCTGGCCGAGCTCGAAAGCCCGGCTCCCCCGGCCGAAGATGAAGAAGCAGGAAGTGCCGTGCTTCAGGGTGAACTGGTAACAGACGACGAGGAACAGGGACACGGAGAGGAGCGGCAGGGGCCATGAGCATTTTCGATTTCGCAGCAGGATCGGATCTGGCATCGGAGGCAGCTGCACTCTGCTCACGCAAAGCCTGCAGGGCTGAAGCGTCCTGGCAACTCCTCTGGAACAACCCCAAGATCCATGCTCCCGAACGGCGGAAGACCTGGCTAGCCTGCGCCGAGCATAGGGAATGGCTGGAGGACTATCTGCAAACCCGGGGCCTCTGGAAGGAAACCCTTCCCCTGCAGGCGGACGCCGGCCCACTGGAGCAGGACATCTGAATGTACCGTTTCCTCTTCTCCAGCAAGTGGCTGGGCTATCTCCTGCTGGCCGCCATCTTTGCCACGGCGTGCGTCTTCCTTGGCCGCTGGCAGATGGACCGCCGCGCCGAGACCTTGGCTGAAATCAACCGCGTGGTCAACAACTACTCGGCAACGCCCATCCCGTTCTCCCAGGCGAAGGACCAGTTCGCCCAGCTGGACCCGGCCAAGGAATGGACCCAGGTTGAACTCAAGGGAACGTACGATGCCGCCGGCCAGCGGGTGGTGAGGAACCGGCCCCTCAACGGCCAACCCGGTTACGAGGTTGTTGTCCCGTTCCGGCTGGACAGCGGTGAAACCGTGGTGATCGACCGCGGCTGGCTGCCCATCGGAAACAAGAATCCCGGCAGTCCGGATTCGGTGCCGGCTCCTCCGGCCGGTGAGGTCACCGCCGTCGTGCGTTTGAAGCATGGCGAGCCGGAACTGCAGCGCGGGGCACCCACGGGACAGTTGGCGTCCATCGACCTGCCCACCTATGCATCGCAGCTGGGCTACCCGCTGTTCACGGGGGCGTATGGGCAGCTGGCCTCGGAAACTCCTGCTGCGGCTGACATGCCGGTCGCGTTCCCCAAGCCGTCAACGGACGAAGGGACCCACCTGTCCTACTCCTTGCAGTGGTTCGCCTTCGGTGTGCTCATGTTCGTCGGCTTCGGTTATGCGGCGCGGCAGCAGGCGCGCAACGCCGCGATCGACGCCGAGGATGATGAGGAGGCGTTCGCTGACGGGGCCGTCCATTCCGCTGTCCCCGCCGCCCGCCGTCGGCCGGCACCGCCGCGGAAGCGCACCAAGGCGACGGCCGAGGAAGAGGAAGACGCCCTCCTGGACGCGCAGGGGTTCTAGGGCATGGAGTACGACGCCGGCCCGGTCGCCGGGGCAGGCTAAGCCAGGGTGATCAGGTCCAGGTAGTCCTCGTTCCAGAGGTCTTCCACGCCGTCGGGGAGCATGACGACGCGTTCCGGGTTGAGGGCTTCCACCGCGCCTTCGTCGTGGCTGACCAGGACGACGGCGCCGGTGTAGTTGCGCAGCGCGCCCAGGATTTCGGCGCGGCTGGCGGGGTCCAGGTTGTTGGTGGGTTCGTCGAGGAGGAGGACGTTTGCGCTCGAGGCCACGATGGTGGCCAGGGCCAGGCGGGTCTTCTCGCCGCCGGAGAGCACGCCGGCGGGCTTGTCGACGTCGTCTCCGGAGAACAGGAACGAGCCCAGGATGCCGCGGACCTCCGCGTCCTTCATGTCCGGCGCAGAGGAACGCATGTTCTCGAGCACGGTGCGGTCGTGGTCCAGGGTTTCGTGCTCCTGGGCGTAATAACCCACCTTGAGCCCGTGGCCGGGGATGACCTCGCCGGTGTCTGGCGCGTCCACGCCGGCGAGCATGCGCAGCAGCGTGGTCTTGCCGGCGCCGTTGAGCCCCAGGATGACCACCTTGGAGCCGCGGTCGATGGCCAGGTCCACATCGGTGAAGATTTCCAGTGAGCCGTACGACTTGCTGAGTCCGTCCGCGGTGAGCGGGGTCTTGCCGCAGGGCGACGGATCCGGGAACCGCAGCGCTGCCACACGGTCCTGCTCGCGGACCGCTTCCAGGCCGCTGAGCAGCCGTTCGGCACGCTTGGCCATGTTCTGCGCGGCGACGGCCTTGGTTGCTTTGGCCCGCATCTTGTTGGCCTGGTCCATGAGGACCTGTGCCTTCTTTTCGGCGTTGGCCCGTTCACGCTTGCGGGCGCGTTCGTCCGTTTCGCGCTGCTGGAGGTAGCGCTTCCAGTCCATGTTGTAGAAGTCGATCTGGGCGCGGTTGGCGTCCAGCAGGAACACCTTGTTGACTGTGGCTTCGAGCAGGTCGGTATCGTGGCTGATGACGATCAGGCCGCCCTGGTGGTTCTTCAGGAAGTCACGGAGCCAGGCGATGGAGTCGGCGTCGAGGTGGTTGGTGGGTTCGTCCAGGAGCATCGTCTCGGCGTCGGAGTACAGGATGCGGGCCAGCTCCACACGGCGCCGCTGTCCGCCGGAGAGCGTCTTCAGCGGCTGGTTCAGCAGGCGGTCCGGGAGGGCAAGGTTGGAACAGATCGACGCCGCTTCAGCCTCGGCCGCGTATCCGCCGGCGGCCAGGAATTCCGATTCCAGCCGGTCGTAGCGGTTCATGGCCTTCCGCTGGACATCGGCGTCCTCGCTGGCCATTTCGTCGTGGGCCTTGCGGAGCTTGCCGACGACGATATCAAGGCCGCGCGCGGAGAGGATCCGGTCCCGGGCCAGTTGTTCCATGTCCGGGGTGCGGGGGTCCTGGGGCAGGTAGCCGATTTCACCGCTCCGGGTGACTTTGCCGGCAGCCGGCAGACCCTCCCCTGCAAGCACGCGCGTCAGCGTGGTCTTGCCGGCTCCGTTCCGGCCCACCAGGCCGATCTTGTCCCCTTTGTCGATGCGGAAGCTCACCTGATCCATGAGGAGCCGGGCGCCGGCACGCAGTTCAAGATCCTGGACAGTAATCACAGCAGGTAAGGCCTTTCACAAACAGGGATAAGCCGCAGCCCGGGGCGTCTGTGGTTGGGCGGGGCGGTAAATGGCCGGAGAACGGCACAGTCCAGTCTACCGTCCAGCGGGCCGCCGCGATTTCAACGGGCACTCGCCACAGCCGCCACTGCCTGTTTAGGCTGCATTCCGTACTTCCGGCAGGACTCAGCCTTGGTGATTCTCCGGCAGCCGGCCGCCAGCCTCGCTTCGTTCTTCGGGGCCGTCTTTGGACTTGCCGAACGGCAGCAACTTCATCACCGGGCCCACGACGGCCATGACGGCCAGGCCCCAGGCAAGTCCCAGCACGGCAGAGCAAAGGGTGTTGACGGTCCAGGCCAGCAGGCCACCGACGGCGGGGACGGTTTCCACCGGGTGCTCAAGGGCGTGGACCAGGTCGTAGGGCGCGTGCCATCCGAGATCGTGGGCACCCTGCAGCATGATGTGGCCGCCGACCCAGAGCATGGCGATTGTTCCGACGAGGGTGATCGCGGCGAGGACGGCCGGCATTCCCTTTACCAGCAGTTCACCGATGCGCTTGGAGCGTGCCGAGTCCCTGGCCATCAGGTGCAGGCCGATATCGTCCATCTTGACGATGAGTGCCACTGCGCCGTACACCAGCACCGTGATGGCGAAGGCGACCAGGACGAGGATGAATGCGCGGACCCAGATGGACTCGGTTGCTACCTCGTTCATCGAAATGACCATGATTTCGCAGGACAGGATGAAGTCGGTGGTGATGGCCCCCTTGACCACCTTCGCCTCGGCATCGTGGCCGCGCTCAACAGCCGGCGCTTCCTCTGCCTCGTGGTGGCCGCCGCGGAACTTGTGCCAGACCTTCTCTGCGCCTTCGTAGCAAAGGTAGGAGCCGCCGAGCATGAGGATGAACGGGATGATTCCGGGTACGAACGCGCTGACGAGCAGCAAGGCCGGGAGGATGATCAGGAGTTTGTTCCGGATGGAACCCCAGAAGATCCGCTTGATCATGGGCAGTTCCCGGGCCGGGTCCGCGCCTGACACGTACTGCGGGGTAACGGCGGCGTCGTCGATGACGACGCCCGCGGCCTTTGCCCCCGCCTTGGCGGCGCCGGCTGCGACGTCGTCCACCGAGGCGGCCGCAATGCGGGCCAGGGCCGCCACGTCATCCAGCAGGGCGACCAGGCCGCCGCTCACAGCCGGCCCCCGCACAGCATGTGATCGGAGCGTTGGGTATTCAGGGCAGGGTGCGTGATGGGCATGTTCGGAGTATATTGCAGCCCGCCCGCACGCTCAGCCCTCCTGCAGTTCCTCGGCGAACATCACAATGATCCCGCTGGGGCCACGGACGTAGGAGAGTTTGTAGACGTCACCGTACGTGGCCACCCCGCGCAGGGGGTGGCAGCCGTGCCTGGCAGCAATCTTGAGGGCATCATCGATGCTGTCAACGGAGAAGGCCACACGGTGCATGCCGATCTCGTTGGGCAAGGTGGGGTCAGTGGGGATCGCATCGAGGTGGATGTACTCGAAGAGTTCGAGGCGGCCGTTGCCGTCCGGCGTTTGGAGCAGGGCTATTTTTGCGTGGTTACCGTCGAGGCCCACAGCGGTGTCGGCCCACTCTCCGCTGACAGTATCCCGGCCTAGGACGGTGAGTCCGAGGTCGGTGAAGAAGGCGATCGTTGCTTCCAGGTCGCTGACGGCGATGCCAACGTTCTCCAGTTTGATGGGCATGGGCCCACGCTACCAAGCCGAGCGATTCGGGTGTACCCGAATTGCCGGTCGGTTGCCCGCTGCCGGGCCTACACGTCTGTGAAGCCGACACGGTCACGATGCCGGCCTGATAAGGGTTCCCCCATCCCGGAGGCGGATTGCCTTGACCGTCATCCAACGATGTTTCGGCAATGAAGAACGTGTTGTCGACGCGCAATTCCTCGATCCCGCGGTGCGTATAAAGCACGATTGGCATTCCGGAAACAGTAGGGGTCAGTGCTTCCGGGCGAGCTTCGGTCATCGGCGTGGCGGGATCTGCGCAGGCACATAGGACGGCCAATAGCGTAACGGTCAATGATGTCAGCCTGATTTTCTCGGCCATTCGACCGCACCCCAATTCCCGATCAGGCACACAGAGGATGCCCTCGGAAAGGGCGCCACAATAGTAGAGGCGTCACGTTTTCCTTACGCTTTCGGTGAGGGATCCCTTGCCGGGCGCAGCGGGAAAGAGGACTAACGACGTTGCTCAACCTTGCCAGTATCCAAACCCGATGCTTAGTGCTCTCGAGGTCCCTCTAATGGAGGCTCTGCTTCCGTGAGATCGACGCGTTGCTCGGGCTGCGGAGTCGTGGCATGGGCCGAATCAGCGGGCGCAGCATCAGCGCGCTTCAGCCAAGCGTAGGATTCCGCATCTCCGTGCGCGACAACCTCGACAGCCACAGAATCCCAGCGATAGACGATGGGTCTGACTGTCCTCCCGCGGGGGGTTTCCCCAGCGCAGCCACGAAGTATTGATTGCGCCTGGCATCGGTGGGGAACATCGCCCCTCCACTGATGGCGTGACCTCCGAGTCGATTCCAGTGCCCGACGGCGTCCGGCTACGCTCGGACCCGCTGGCCGGGGCGGAGCCGCCTGCTCGGGACTCCAGGTTCCAGCAACGTCAAGATCGGCTACCTGTCCGTCCCGAACCCATTCGAGTTGCGGACCCTCGGACTCTAGCGTTGCCAGTCAGGACTCGCCATTACCCCGACGCTTCCTAAGGTGAGCGTAACCGCTGCTTCACCAGGACTTGTCAATGGGCGATGCAAGGCCCGTAAACCGATCCCCCAGCGGACATGCGGCATCCGTTGATCCACCGGCTTACGGGCGCCGTTGAAGGGCACGATCGCTTTCAGTTAAGGTCCTCGACCGCGTTACTCGGAGAAAGATCGGAGAACGCAGCCCCCTGCGCGCGCTGAGTGCGTGACGCTTGAGGATTCAGGTCGGTGCACCATGCGGGATAGACGCGGAAACCGCGCTTGCCAGGATGCAGCTCGGAGCTGACGTATCCGAGCGAGGTCAGTTGCGCCGTGGTGAATCGGAAGACCCCGAACCGTTCCTGCTCCTCTACGAAGACGAGCAGTCCAGACATCGACTCGTCAGCCGTGAAGGGCCTGGTCGATCCACCTTCGTCGCGCTTCCAGACCGCGACGAAGGCGCCCGGCTTCGTCGGTGTGATCTGGGCGGTGCGGATTCGCCACTGCTCCTTCCCGATGAGTGCGACCCCAGATTCGTAGTCGCTGTTCTGTTCATCAACCTGGATGACAGGCTGTGCATCGGCAGGAGCAGGCGCAAGGTCGATGAAGCGTTTGAATGCGTGGAAATTCACTCTCAAACCCTATTCGCTCAAGAATCCGGCCTGAAACCTGTCCGGTTGACGATCGGCGGATTCAAGCGGTCATTGCAACAGGAGGTTTTCGATCAGTTCGATCGGTTTCTTGAACTCTAGTCTTTTGCGCGGTCGGTCGTTGAGTTCCTGGGCAACCCAGTCGAGGTCTGCGGGGCTGTGGATGCTCAGGTCGGTGCCCTTGGGGAAATATTGGCGCAGTAGGCCATTGGTGTTTTCGTTGATGCCGCGCTGCCAGGGCGAGTGCGGGTCGCAGAAGTAGATGTCGATGCCGGTGTCGATCTTCACGGTTTTCCAGTCCTGCATCTCGATGCCCTGGTCCCAGGTCAGGGAATGCCGCAGCGACTCGGGGAGTGTCTTGATCTTCGCGGTCAGTGCATCACGCATCTGCTCGGCCTTGTACCCGTCCGGCAGGTGTACGAGCATCGTGTAATTAGTGGTCCGCTCGACCAGCGTCCCAATCGCGGACTGATTCCCTTTACCGATGATTAGATCGCCTTCCCAATGCCCTGGCACGGCCCGGTCCTGAACTTCGGGGGGACGTTCGGAAATGTTGATCATTCCCGGGATCCGGTTCTTGCGCTGGCCGGCCTTGCGGCACGGCTGCCTGATAGCCCGCCCGGTACGCAGACACACGGTCAGATCACGCTTCAGCGCCCCGCGGGACTGCACGTAAAGGGACTGGTAGATCGTCTCGGGTGACACCCTCATCTCCAGCTCATCGGGGAACTCAACCCGGATTCGTCCTGCGATCTGCTCGGGTGAGAACTTCTTTTTCAGGTCCTCTTCCACCTTCGCACGCAACACCGTGTTCGTGTGCAGTTTCGCCGGTTTCGGCCGCGAAGCCCGCTCATACGCCAGTGCGTGCGCTGAGGTCGCCCGGTAGGGCATCCCTGCCACCGAGTTACGCCGCAACTCCCTGGAAACCGTGGAGGCCGCTCTGCCGACCACGGCTCCGATCTGCCGCAGAGATTGACCCTGGGCACGCAGTATTGCGATCTCCTCCCGCTGGGCGAAGGTCAGACACCGGCCCTTCAGATCACGGCCCCGCCGGGGCCTGACACCACCGGCCTCAAGCAAGACCCTGCGCCCGGTACGCCGGCTCGTATTGATCGGAGCCACGGCATCGGTGATGAAATCACCCGCCTGCATCCCGGCCCAAAAAACCTGCAAGAGATCAGGCCTCAAATGAATTGAATACCCCGCCATAACAACACCCATCCGCTAAGTGTTGCAATCACCGCGAGAACCCAAGGATCCTCTACCGGGCGCTGCAAATGGAGGTTCAGCATCCTGGGAATTAGGATCGAGACGTGACTCGCACAGACCGGCTCTATGCACTCGTTGAGGAGCTGCGAGCTGTGGCACCGCGCCCAAGGAGTGCCCGATGGCTTGCCGAGAAATTTGGTGTCAGCGCCCGCACAATCGAGCGGGACTTGTCGGCGCTGCAACAGAGTGGTGTCCCTATTTGGGCAGAACCTGGCCGTTCCGGAGGCTACTGTCTAGATACGGCGCACACCCTGGCGCCCCTCGGGTTCACCGTCGACGAAGCTCTCGCGGTAACGATCGCGCTTGGGATGCTGGCGACGTCTCCGTTCGGTGACGCGGCGAGTTCCGCGCTGCGGAAAGTCATTGCCGTCATGGAAGATCGAAGTCTTAGAGAGACTGCGGGACTCGCGACGCGCATCCATCTCCTCGACGAGGATCGTACGGCAGTAGTGCCTGACGAATTCGCGAAAGCGCTCCGATCTGGGCAGGTGCTTCGCATCGCCTACGTCGACAGGAACACCATCGTGACCTCACGAGAAGTCGAACCTATGGGCTACATCGGCAAGGGCCGCGACTGGTACCTGATTGCCTGGTGCCGCCTCCGAGACGGCGTTCGTGCGTTCCGTGGCGATCGCATCACGACGGCTGAACCGACCGGAGAAAAGCCGCCACGGCGTCCACTGCATCCAGAGGACCTCGGCATCGTCCACGGGGTTCTCCGCGCGGTCAGCCCGGGCGGAGAAGTCGCTAAACACCGACACTACGGTGTCGGGACGTCAATTTAGGCTGGATGGGTCGAGGCAAATGGCCCGACAGACTGGAGCAACCATGGACTTCGCATCAATCCGCATCATCACCCACGACGTGGAGCGGCTCACCCGTTTCTACGAGACAGTCACGGGCACGTCCGCCACGAGGCGAGCACCCGTGTTCGCAGAGATCCGTACCGGGACGGGCGTCATCGCGATCGGGAGCACAGCGACCGTGACGATGCTTGGCGACCACGCTCCGATGCCCGGTAGCAATGACAGTCTCATCATCGAGTTCCTCGTGACGGACGTTGACGCTGATTTTGCTCGGCTCCGCGCTGCACTCGAGGACGTCGTGCTCGAACCGACCACCATGCCGTGGGGAAACCGGTCGACGCTGTTCCGCGATCCTGACGGAAACCTTGTCAACCTGTTCTCGCGCCCGGCCAACTGAGCTCGATCACCTCTTCGACCTCGGCAGATCGAATCTGCAGCGCAATCACCGCGAGAACCCAAGGATCCCTCACCGGGCGGGCACCTAAGAGGCTCAGCTGAGCCTGCTCCGTAAACTCTATGCATGCAGATACGCGAGGCGACCCTGGATGACCTGCGCTATGTCGAGGCGATCTGCGAGGCTAGTGACCGCAGGCCCTGGACACCAGATATGGTGGCCCCGACAGGCGATCGGGTCGTACTGATAGCGGCCAGACAAGATGACATCGTCGGCATCGCCAAGACCCATTTCCATAGCGAACCGGATATCACAGCACCTGCCGGCCATTATCTAGGGGGTATCGTCGTCTCTCCGAATTTTCGGCGGCGGGGAATCGGTTCTGCTCTCACCCGCGCGCGAATGGAGTGGGCATGGTCTCGGTCTTCGACCGTTTACTACTTCGCGAACGAATACAACACGGCGTCCATCAAAATGCACGAGACTCTGGGCTTCCAGTCCATCGGCCGGTTCGCAGAGATCCGTGGGGTAACAGCCGACGAGGGGCGATCAGAATTGGTCCTCTTTCAAGCGTCTCGATAACCGATCCTTTACCGGCACCTGTCGGTCGCGATCTCCAGACCCGTTGAAGATCGAAGCACAAAATTAGGGGATGTCTGTCAGCCGCAAGCCTCTACGCCGGCTGCCGTAGTCTGCTCACCTGACCCCGGCAAAGCTTCGTGCTCTCGAAATCCTCGGAATTGGACTGATGATGCTCGCGGTCTATCTCACGGCAATCTTGGTCATCATGCTCGTATCGATGGCACGAGGGAACACCGTAACTACCTTGGCGATAACAGCCATTGGAGCGGCAACAGCAGGAGCAGTGTCCCTGGGCCTTCGTCGATATACCAGAAGGTTGCGCAACACCACCTGACGGCGTGTCGAAAGTTCCGGCCCTCTTCGCTATCACGGGCTCCACAAGTGTCAGGCATTAGCCATCCGGCTCAATCCATTGGCTGGGATTTCAAGCGCCCGGAGAAGGATCCCGCTGTAGACCAAGTGGCAGGAAAGCGGGAAGGCGAGGGAAGGCATTCAGAGGCTCTCCGGACTCGACGGCCCGGATAGAACGGTCGGGACGTATTCAAGCAGCTGGATGCGTCCATCGAAGGTCCGGCTACTGATCATGTCGAGGCTAACGTCGGGGTAGCCGTCGTAGATCCGCTCCCGGCCGGTGCTCCCGGTGATGACTGGGAAGATGACCACACGGAAGCGGTCCACGAGACCAGCTTTCAACAGCGACCGGCACAGGGAGAGGCTGCCAATGGTACGCATCGGCTTCGACGCGGTTGCCTTCATCTCCCGCACGGCCTCAACGGCGTCCCGGGCGACGAGTTGTGCGTTCGCCCACGCGAGAGGCTCGCGCAATGTCTTCGAGAAGACGATTTTCGACATTCCCGCCAGGGGCTCCGTACCCGGTTCACCTGCAGCCGAGAATTCCGACATGACGCGGTAGGTCCTTGCCCCCATCAACACGGTGTAATCGGCTTCGGGGGCATCTCCGAGCCATGCCAGGTATTCGGGCCCTTCAAGCCCCCACCAGCCGGGCCAGCCCTCTGCCGCCGCGTAGCCGTCGAGCGAAGTGATGAAGTCGATGAGGAGTTCGGGCATCGTCGATTCCTTCTCGTGAATTTCGGGTCGAGCGTTCATCCTCTCTCCGATGCAGCATCGCGGCAACCTGTGGTGCGAACCATTTCCGGGCCCGAATTGCCGTAAGTGCTCGTTCGCGTCGTGCAAACATCCTGCTGCTCGCGCCTTCGGCCACGTCATAGGGGAGGTTCGCTGGAGTTTAGGCCCTGCCGCCACCGGCCAACTGGGGGGAACAGCCGGTGACGGGGGCATTCCGATTTTACCGCGGCAAGGACTGTTTCCGCTGCGCCCAAGCACATGTTGGGTGTCCTCAATGAAGCCGTTCCCAGCCGCGGTGCACTACGGCGGGCTCCGCATCGAGCCAGACCAGCTGCCTTTTATGGAACCTGCCAAGGAAACCGTTGAGCGGTGGGAAATGAAGCATGAGGCGTCGTCGCGCCGGTACACGAACGAGACGCGCCGTTGCCTGAACTAGCAGCACTCCTGCCTGTAGGCGGGAGAGCAAGGAAATGGTCCGGCAGTCGTGCACAGGTGACCGATTCCCGCCCCATGTGATCAACCGGCAAGAACGACGACCTTTCCGGGCACGCGGCCAACGCTGGCCTCGGCGTGGAGGGCAGGCAATTCCGCGAGAGGGATGCGTCGGGTGACTTCGACGGTGAGTCTTCCGTTGTCGACGAGGGACACCAGTTCGGTGAGGCGTTCGCGGTTGGGGCGGACGTAGACGGTGGCAGCACGCACACCACGCTTCTCGTCGCCCGGCGTCGGCATGAAGGCCGTGGTGCTGACCACCGCGCCGCCATCGCGTACGAGAGCAACCAGCGCGGCAAATTGCCCCGGCTCGATCGGAGCGAGGTTGAGCAGCACGTCGACCTGCCCATCAACGGCGCTCAGCAGGTCGGCGCCGGTATGGTCGATGATCTCGTCCGCACCTGCAGCCCGGACAGCGTCGATACTGCGCGGGCTCGCGGTCGCCACCACCTCCACCCCGGCGCGCTTCGCGAGCTGGATGGCGTATTTGCCCACCACCCCGCCTGCCCCGACAATGAGCAGCCGCTGCCCCGCTTCGAGCCGCCCTTCGTCAACAAGCGCCTGCCAGGCGGTCAACGCTACCGATGGCAGTGCTGCGGCATCAGCAAGCGGGATGCTCGTGGGGGCGGCAACAACGGCATCCGCAGGAGCGATCACATACTCCGCCGCGCCGCCATCCTGCTCCATGGGCAGGAACCCGATAACCCGATCCCCGACCACAACACCCTCGACTCCCCCGCCCACAGCATCGATGATCCCGGAGACGTCGTAACCGGGCACATGCGGCAGCACCACCGGGATCGGCAAGAACCCTGCCCGCATTCCATTGTCAGCCGCATTGAACGCGGACGCCGCCACACGCAGCCGAACCTGCCCTGCCGCCGGCACCGGCTGCTCGACCTCGCCGAACTGAAGTACTTCGGGGCCGCCTACTTCGTGAAAGTGCACTGCCTTCATGATCTTCTCCTTGAACTGATGCTTCGAATTCGAAGCAATAAGCCTAAGATAGCATTGCTTCGAACTTGAATCAACCCTTTAGGATGGCACCATGACCGAAACACCCCCGGACCTGACCCCCACACAGCTCGGTGCGTACTTCGCATTCACGGAAGTGAGCAGCCTGCTGCGCCACGCAGTGGAGAAACAGCTCCGCGATGCCGGTGACCTCAGCTACGTCCAGTTCCAGCTCCTGGCCCGCCTCGGAGACGCCCCGGACGGGCAGCGGCGCATGACCGATCTCGCCGACGGTGTGGTCTACAGTCGCAGCGGACTGACCTACCAGGCGCATTCGTTGGAGCAGCGCGGGCTCGTCGCCCGCTCCCCCTCACCCGATGACGAACGCAGCACCGTCCTGACACTCACCGACGCCGGCCGCGCCGTGCTCGCGGCAGTGTTCCCCGGCCATATCAACGCCGTACACAGCCTGCTGTTCGCGTCTCTTTCCGACAATGATGTGGACGATCTCGCGCGCATCCTTGGCCAGGCCGCCGCCCATCTCCGTGCGGCTCCGCCGCGTTCAGCGGCACCCCGCCGCCGGAAGGCTTCATAAACAAGGCCCATTGTGCCCAGCCCAACGCAGCCGGGACCAGGCTTAGTGGATCCCCTACAAAATGGGCTCCGTTCCACCCCGGTAACGTCGGCGGTACATTAGATTCCGCTTGTACAACCCCGACAGGACCGCCATGAGCAACACCGAGACCACCACAACGAAGAACCAACGGACAGAGCGCCGCCGCTGGAACGGCACCGACCTTGGCCTGATCGCCGTCTTCGCCGCCCTCGTAGCCGGCGCAGCACTCGTGCCGGGGCTGGCCCTGAACGGCTTCGGCGTCCCCATCACCTTCCAGACCTTGGCTGTGATGCTCACCGGCCTGGTGCTGGGACCTGGCCGTGGACTCGCCGCCGTCGGGCTCTACACGCTCCTGGGGCTCGCCGGCCTGCCCATCTTCAGCCAGGGCCGCAGCGGCCTGGGCATCCTTGCCGGCCCCTCAGCCGGTTACATCATCGCCTTCCCCATCGCCGCGGGCGTCGTGGGATGGCTGGCAGCAATCGTCATCAATCGCATCACCAAAGCCCGCGCCGTCTGGTTCTTCCTCGCAGCCACAGCCACCAGCGTTGTGGTGGTCCACACCCTGGGCATCCTGGGCATCGCGCTGAATTCCAAGGCAACCCTGGAGCAGGCCTTCCTGAGCGACCTGATCTTCTACCCCGGAGATATCATCAAGAACATCCTTGCGGCGGCCATCGCCGTCGCGCTGCACCGCGCCTTCCCCGACGTCCTGGTGCGCCGCGTGCGACGCCAGGCCGCCACGGCCGGGAAGGCCTAGGACCCCACGCCATGCCTGCCGTGACTTTTGACCAAGTAACCGTTGCGGTCGAACAGGAGGATTCTCCGGACCCCAAAATCCTCCTGGATGCGGTCAGCCTCCGGCTGGATGAAGCACGGGTGGGCGTCATTGGTGCCAACGGCTCCGGCAAGTCCACCCTGTTGCGCCTGGTCAACGGGCTCGTCCAGCCCACCTCGGGCACGGTAGAGGTCGACGGCGACGACACAGTACGTGCCGTCCGGAAAGTCAGGCGGAACGTGGGCTTCGTCTTCACCGACCCGCTGTCCCAGCTGGTCATGCCCACCGGCAGGGAGGACGTGGAACTGTCGCTGCGCCGTTCAGTGAAAAACGGCACGGAGCGGCGCAGCCGGGCCGAGGCTGCCCTGGAGCGGCTGGGACTCCTGAAACTGGCAGACCAAAGCATCTACGAACTCTCCGGCGGGGAACGGCAGCTGATGGCCCTGGCCGCCGTCCTGGCTGTCGACCCGCACGTCCTGGTCCTGGACGAGCCATCAACCCTGCTGGACCTGCGCAACCGCGAACTGCTCCGCAGGACCCTGGCGGGCCTGGACCAGCAGATCATCATGTCCACCCACGACCTTGACCTGGCCCTGGAAATGGACCGGGTCCTGGTCATCGAACAGGGTCGCGTCGCCTTCGACGGCGCCCCGGCCGCAGCCGTGGCGGCCTACCGTTCCTGGTGCCTGGACGGGCTCAAACCCGCCTCGCGGGACACCCCGTGAGGGGTCACGGCTTCCTCCTGGCCAACTATGTGCCGGGCACCTCGCTCCTCCACCGGTCACCCCTGGCCTTGAAGTTCCTGCTGGTGCTTGCCTGCGGCCTGGCATCCTTCATTATCGTGGACTGGCGCCTCTCCGCTGCCGTCCTGGCAGTACTTTGCGGACTCTTCCTGCTGACGGGCGCCGGAGTGAAGAGGCTCTGGGGTGCTGTCCGCTCCTTGGTCCCGGTGCTCCTGGTGGTCGGGCTCTTCCAGGGGTGGCAGCTGGGGGCGCCCACCGGCGCGCGGATCGTCCTGAACATCCTGGTGTGCATCGTCGCTGCGTCCCTGCTGACCGCCACCACCCCCGTCCAGGAGCTGCTCGACGGCGTCGTCCAATTGGCGCGCCCCTTCGAGCGGTTCGGCGCCGACCCTGAGCGCTTCGCCCTCACCATTGGCATCATGCTGCGCAGTATTCCGTATATCGCGGGAACGTTCGCGGACGTACGCGATTCCGCGCGGGCCAGGGGTTTGGAACGCAATCCCCGGGCCCTTATCCTGCCGGTCTTCATCACCTCAGTGGCGTACGCCCGGCAAACGGGCGAAGCGCTCGCCGCCCGCGGCCTGGGCGAAGCCGAGGACTGACGCAGCCCCCGATGACAACCGTCAGCGGCCCAGGCGCCGGTACTCCAGGAGCGCGGCGGTTCCCATCCCGCCCGCCATGCTGATCATCGCCATCGCCAGGGTTCCGGGGATACCCGTCCTCCGGGCCTGCGAGAACAACCGTGTTACCAGGACGGCCCCGGACGCGCCGTAAGCGTGCCCCAGGGCCAGCGCCCCGCCGTCCAGGTTCGCGCGCGCCGGATCGATCCCTAGCTCGTCAAGGCATGCGAGAGTCTGCGAGGCGAACGCCTCGTTGAATTCCACCAGGTCCAGCTCTCCGGCGGTAACGCCGGCACCGGCCAGTACGTGGCGTGCAGCGCTCGCGGCACCGATCCCCAGCACCCCCGGAGCAACGCCGGCGGTGTGGGTACCGCGGACCAGCAGCGCGTCACTGGCGCCAAGTTCGCGTGCACGCTGCAGTGAGGTCATGACGACGGCGGCTGCGGCGTCCGCGTCGAAGCACGAGTTTCCGGCGGTGACGGTGCCCCCCGGGACGAAGGCGGCAGGGAACCGTGCCATGACCGCCGGGGTGAGGCCGGCCCGCGGTCCGTCATCAATGGCGACGGCCCCCGTGGGGGTGGGCAGCGTGACGACTTCTCCGTCGAAAAGCCCGTTCCGCATCGCTGCGAGGGCTTTCCGGTGGCTGCCCAGCGCGAAGGCATCCTGGCGGTCCCGGCCCACGCCGTATTCCTGCGCCACCGTTTCGGCGGCCACGCCCATGTCCGGATCGCCAAAGGTGTGCGGCACAAACTGGGCGCGGCGGTAGAACTCCGGGACGCCGTCGTCGGTCCGGTGCGCACGCAACGGCGCCGTGCTGGTGCTCTCCACTCCCCCGGCCAGGTACACCTGGTTGCCGCCGCCGGCCACCAGCCCGGCGGCGAGCACGATGGCGTCCAGCCCGGAACCGCACTGCCGGTCCACGGTGAGCCCGGGAACGGTGACCGGGAGGCCTGCCTCCAGCAGGGCCAGGCGGGCCACGTTTCCGCCGCCGCCCACGGCGTTGCCGATGATCACGTCGTCAACAGAGGACGGATCAAGGGCGGCGCCGGTGACCAGTTCCCGCAGGACCGGCGCCAGGAGTTCATGGGAGCGCAATGTCCGCAAAGGGCCGTTGATGCGGCAGACCGGTGTCCGGAGCGCGGCGATGATGACCGGCTGCCGTTCCGCCGGGAGGTGTTCAGCCACCAAGGGTGCGCACCCTTGGGTCCCTGGCGTTGATCCACTCCAGCAGCAGGCTGCGGCTTACCTTGCCCCGGTCGGTGGTGGGGAGTTCGGGGAGGAGGTAGTACTGCAGCGGCCGCTTGTCCCTGGACAGGATGTCCTCCAGCCCGGTCCGCAGTTGGGTGGCGGTGATCCCGCCATGGGACGGGACCACACCGGCCACCACGCGCTGGCCGCGCAAGTCGTCCGGCATGCCGGCAGCCACCGCGGCCGCCACCCCGGGAACGGCGGCCAACGCCAGTTCAACCTCGTGCGGGTAGACGTTCCGCCCGGCGGTGAGGATCATGTCCGCGCGCCGGCCCAGGATATGCAGCTCCCCGTCCGCCAGATATCCTTGGTCCCCCACCGTGTACCAGCTTCCAAACGAGCGCAGGGCCTCGCCGTCGTCTCCCCACAGGTATCCGTTGCTGACCATGCGGCTGCGAACACAGATGTTGCCGTAGCCGCCGTCCGGCACACCGGCACCGGAGTCATCCAGGATGGTGACCTCGACGCCGGGAAAGGGCCGGCCAATTCCGCTTCCACCCGGCGTGGCGGCTTGCCCGGCTGCCAGTCCGAGCCCGGAGACGAAGCTCAGCTCGGACGCGCCGTAGTACTCGTAGATCGTCGCGTTGGGCGCCCAGCGGCGGGCAGCTTCGAGGGTCCTGGCATCGAGTTTGGAGCCGGCGCAGATGATGGTGCGGATCCCGGATGCGTCAACGCACCCTGTCATGCCGCGTTCACTGAGCATCCGCAGCATGGTGGGCACCAGCACCAGGCGGGTGACCCGGTCGTGGGTGATGGCTGCGTGGACGTCGCCGACGTCGAACGACTCCACCGTTTGGAACTCGGAACCGGCGTAAAGGCATTCGGCCAGGGCGTACAGGTTCAGGCTCGCGGCCAGCGGGCCTGGGGCGAGCGTGACGTCATCCTGGCGGAGGCCGAAGAACTCGATGGAGGCGTCAAAGGACTGCTGCCAGGACTGCCGCGAACGGGTGAAGGCCTTGGGGACCGATGTGGTTCCCGACGTGAGTCCAATCAGGAATTCGGTGTCCGGCGGCCCGTCGGTCAAGGTGTCGTCCGGGGAAACCTGAGCCGGAGCAGCGCACGCCTCAACCCGCCGGACAATGTCCTCCTGCAGGGCGGCAGGCCAGGAAGGATCGAGGACCGCGCACTGCCGGCTGCCGGCAACCGCGGCCGCAAACTGCACCGCGAAATGAACGGAATTGGCCTCGCAGAGGGTGGTCACCGACTTTGTGTCCGCCACCAGTGCCTCTGCAGCATCCCGCAGATCCGCCCAGTCCAGCCGGCGCCCGGCGATCACGACGGCGGTGTGGTGCGGCCGTTGCTCCGCCCAGCGCTGGATCTTGTTCAGGAATGGCACGGACCAACTTTACCGGCCTGGACGGATTGAGCTCCCGGGCCGCGGGTAATGTGACGTTATGAGTTTCAACGACAACGCGCAGCTGGATCCGTCCCAGGTCCAGGACCGGCGGGGCATGGGCACAGGCGTTAAGGTTGGGGGCGGGATTGGCGGCGGCCTGGTGCTGCTCATCGCGCTCCTGCTGGGCGTCAACCCGAACCTCCTTGGCGGATTGACCGACGGCGGCTCCGCCGGGCAATCCCAGGGCACCGCGCCCGCCTGCACCACCGGCGCGGACGCGGACGCCCGGCTGGACTGCCGGATCACCGGCACGGTCAACAGCCTCAACGCCTTCTGGCCCGGCTATCTCAAGAAGTACAACGTGCAGTACCCCCGGCCGGAAGCGGTGATCTTCAGCGGCGGCACCAATACCGCATGCGGCGCCGCCACCTCGGAGGTGGGTCCCTTCTACTGCCCGACTGACACCACAGCGTATTTCGACCCCGGGTTCTTCCAGGAACTGGTGGACCGGTTTGGTTCTTCAGGCGGTCCGCTGGCGCAGGAATACGTGGTTGCACACGAGTTTGGCCACCACGTCCAGAACCTGCTCGGCGACCTGGGGCGCGCCCAGCAGGATCCCCAAGGACCCGAGTCCGGCTCCGTCCGGACGGAGCTGCAGGCTGACTGCTACGCAGGGTTGTGGGCCAAGTACGCATCCAGTACTCCTGACCCGGCCACCGGCCAACCCTACCTGGAACCGCTCACCCAGCAGGATGTCAACGATGCGCTCTCGGCTGCTGCGTCCGTGGGTGACGACCGGATCCAGAAGGCCGCCACGGGACGGGTCTCCCCCGAAGGCTGGACGCACGGTTCCAGCGAGGAGCGCCAGCGCTGGTTCGCCCGCGGCTACCAGTCCGGCGACATCAAACAGTGCGATACGTTCAGCGCCGCCACCCTCTAACCGCATCCATTGCTCCGTAGTTGTCGTTTTGAAGCTCCAAAACGACAAGTACGGAGCAACCGATGGGCAGGGTTCCCTGGCCGAGCGAAGCGAGGTTAGGGGGCCGGTGGGGACGACGACGGCGGGCCACCTTCCCAAGGAAGGTGACCCGCCGTCGTCGTACTTTGCGGTGGGGATCAGATGTTGAAGCCGAGGGCCCGCATCTGGTCCTTGCCGTCATCGGTGATCCGCTCGGGACCCCATGGCGGCATCCATACCCAGTTCAGGCGCCAGTCGTCCACAACGCCGTCCAGGGCCTGTCCCACTTGCTCCTCGAGCACGTCGGTGAGCGGGCAGGCGGCGGTGGTAAGCGTCATGTCGATCAGCAGCGCACCGTCGTCGTCGGAGTACTTGAGGCCGTACAGCAGGCCCAGGTCCACCACGTTGACGCCAAGCTCAGGGTCGATGACGTCCTTGAGCGCCTCTTCGACGTCCTCCAGGGCCGTACGGCCCGGCTTGATTTCGGTCATGACAAGTCCTTACTAGGCCTGTGCTGCGGCGGCAGCCGCGATGGTGGCTGCACCGGCGCCCGTGGCGTAACGGTCGTAGCCCTCTTCCTCGAGGCGGTCCGCGAGCTCGGGGCCGCCTTCCTCGACGACCTGGCCGTCCACGAACACGTGCACGAAGTCAGGCTTGATGTAGCGCAGGATGCGCGTGTAGTGGGTGATGAGCAGCGTGCCCATGTTGCCCTCGGCGTGGGCGCGGTTGACGCCCTCCGAGACGATCTTCAGCGCATCAACGTCCAGGCCCGAGTCGGTCTCGTCCAGGACGGCGAACTTCGGCTTGAAGAGTTCCAGCTGCAGGATCTCCACCCGCTTCTTCTCGCCGCCGGAGAAACCTTCGTTGACGTTGCGCTGGGCGAAGTCAGCGTCGATGCGCAGCTTCTCCATGGCGGACTTGACGTCCTTGGTCCAGGTGCGCAGGGCCGGCGCCTGGCCGTCAATGGCGGTCTTGGCGGTCCGCAGGAAGTTGGTCATGGTGACGCCGGGAACCTCCACCGGGTACTGCATGGCCAGGAAGACGCCGGCACGGGCGCGCTCGTCAACACTCATGGCCAGGACGTCTTCGCCATCCAGGGTGATGGTGCCGCTGGTAACGGTGTAGCGGGGGTGGCCGGCGATGGTGGACGCCAGGGTGGACTTGCCGGAGCCGTTGGGCCCCATGATGGCGTGCGTTTCGCCGGTCCGGATGGTCAGGCTGACGCCCTTCAGGATCTCCTTGGTGCCCTGCTCCGTCTCAATGCTGACGTGCAGGTCCTTGATCTCAAGAGTTGACATGCTCTTCTTTCTTTTCGTTCGTAAGTCTGGTGCTGCGGGCGCTCAGTAGTTGTTTACTGCCGCGCCGTTCAAAACGTTGGTGACGTCCACGTAGACGTCGTCGCCGTCAAGTTCAATGGCGAAGACCGGCACGGGGTCGTAGGCAGGGAGCTGGAGGGGCTGGCCACTGCGCAGGTCGAACTGGGAGCCGTGCCCCCAGCACTCGATGGCACAGCCTTCCACGTCGCCTTCGGACAGGGAAATGTCCGCGTGCGAGCATGTATCGCCGATGGCGTGGATGTCGCCCATCGAGTCCCGGACCACGGCCACGGGATAGCCGTCCACCAGGATGCGCAGCGCCTGCTTGACCTGGATGTCGCTGGCGCTGCACACCAGCTCGCCCTTGGGAGTCCCGTTCATGCGTTCGTGCCTGTCCGTCCTAGTAGTCGATCGCGGTGAGTTCGCGTTCCACGGCCTCGGTCAGGCGCTCTTCGAGGGCCGGAACCTTGATCTGCTGGATGATCTCGTTCAGGAAGCCGCGCACCACCAGGCGGCGGGCAACGTCCTCGGGGATGCCGCGTGCCATCAGGTAGAACAGGTGCTCATCGTCGAAGCGGCCGGTGGCACTTGCGTGCCCGGCGCCTTCGATCAGGCCGGTTTCGATCTCGAGGTTCGGAACGGAATCCGCGCGGCAGCCCTCGGTCAGGACCAGGTTCTGGTTCTTCTCGTAGGAGTCGGTGCCTTCGGCCTGCTTCTGGATCAGGACGTCGCCAACCCAGACCGTGTGCGCACCCTTGCCCTGCAGCGCGCCCTTGTACAGGACGTTGGACTTGCAGTTGGGCACGTTGTGGTCCACGAACGACCGGTGCTCAAGGTGCTGGCCTGCGTCGGCGAAGTAGAGGCCCAGGAGTTCGGCCTCGGCACCTTCACCGGCGAAGCGGACGTTGGAGTTCATCCGCACGATCTTGCCGCCGAGGGAGACGGCAATGTGCTTGTAGACGGCGTCCTTGGCAACCTCGGCGTCATGCTGGGCCAGGTGCTTTGCGTCGTCACCCCACAGCTGCAGCGATACGACCGTGAGGTGGGCGCCCTCGCGGACCAGGATTTCCACGTTGCCGGTGTGGTCGGCTGAGCCGTCGTGTTCGATGATCACGACGGCCCGGCTGTTCGCCCCGGCCTCGATCACGTGGTGGGAGTTGGTGCGCCGTCCCGCCCCGTTGCCGGTCAGGACCAGCCGGACGGGGGCGTCCAGCTCGGCGTTGGCCGGGATCGAGATGAGTTGGGCTTCCGCCGAGTTGGCGGAGGCGACGACGGCGGCCCGGTCGGCAGGGACCAGCGTGGCGCCGCGGGGAGCCTCACCGGCGCGCAAGGTTCCCTGGCGGACGCCCTCGGGCGCCTCCAAGGACACGCCCAGGGCGCCGGCTTCAGCCGCCGTGTCGGAGAGCAGGTTGGCCAGTTCGCGGACCGGGGTGAAGCGCCATTCCTCTTCGCGGCCGTTCGGCAACGCGAAATCGGCCACGTTGTGGCTGGTGAGGCGTTCCGCGCGGGAGGCCATGACCTGTACGCCGTGGCTGTGGTGGCGGTCCACCTTGGAGGCAACGAGATGTTCGCCCTCCTCGGTGAAACCGGCGATCGACGGTGCGCCGATGCGCGCCTTTTCAGTAGTAGCTTCGGCAGTCATTAACCGACGGATCCTTCCATCTGGAGTTCGATGAGGCGGTTCAGCTCAAGGGCATATTCCATGGGCAGCTCGCGGGCGATCGGCTCAATGAAGCCGCGCACGATCATGGCCATGGCCTCGTCCTCGCGCATGCCGCGGGACATGAGGTAGAACAGCTGCTCCTCGCTGACGCGGGAGACAGTGGCCTCGTGTCCCAGCTGGACATCGTCCTCGCGGATGTCGATGTACGGGTAGGTGTCAGAACGGGAGATAGTGTCCACCAGGAGGGCGTCGCAGCGCACGGTGTTGGCCGAGTGCTTTGCGCCTTCCCGGATCTGGACCAGGCCGCGGTAGGCGGCGCGGCCGCCACCACGGGCAACTGACTTGGAGATGATGGAGCTCTTGGTGTTCGGCGCGATGTGCACCATCTTCGAACCGGTGTCCTGGTGCTGGCCTTCGCCTGCGAACGCAATGGACAGGGTCTCGCCCGTGGCGTGCTCGCCCACCAGGTAAACGGCCGGGTACTTCATGGTGACCTTGGAGCCGATGTTGCCATCGATCCATTCCATGGTGGCGCCCGCTTCGCAGATGGCGCGCTTGGTCACCAGGTTGTAGACGTTGTTGGACCAGTTCTGGATGGTGGTGTAGCGGACGCGGGCGCCCTTCTTGACGATGATCTCCACGACGGCGGAGTGCAGCGAGTCCGAGGTGTAGATCGGCGCGGTGCAGCCTTCGATGTAGTGGACGTAGGAGTCCTCGTCGGCGATGATCAGGGTGCGCTCGAACTGGCCCATGTTTTCCGTGTTGATGCGGAAGTATGCCTGCAGCGGGATTTCCACGTGGACACCCTTGGGCACGTACACGAAGGAGCCGCCCGACCAGACTGAGGTGTTCAGCGAAGCGAACTTGTTGTCGCCCACCGGGATGACGGTTCCGAAGTACTCCTGGAAGATCTCCGGGTGTTCCTTCAGGGCGGTGTCGGTGTCCAGGAAGATGACGCCCTGCCGCTCAAGATCCTCGCGCAGCTGGTGGTAGACCACCTCGGACTCGTACTGGGCGGCGACACCGGACACAAGGCGCTGCTTTTCGGCCTCGGGAATGCCCAGCTTGTCGTACGTGTTCTTGATGTCCTCGGGCAGGTCATCCCAGGTGGCAGCCTGCTTCTCGGTGGAGCGCACGAAGTACTTGATGTTGTCGAAGTCGATGCCCGACAGGTCCGCACCCCAAGTGGGCATGGGCTTGCGGTCGAAGTACTTCAGGCCCTTGAGGCGCAGGTCAAGCATCCATTCCGGCTCACTCTTCTTCGCCGAAATGTCCCGGACTACCTCTTCGCTGAGCCCACGGCGTGCATTGGCGCCGACATCGTTCTTGTCAGCCCAGCCATACTCGTAGTTGCCGATGCCGTGGAGCTCGGGATTCTTTTCCAGAATCTCCGAGATCACAGTGTTTTCGGCTACTGCTTTCTCTGATAGTTGGTCCGTCATCACGGCCTTTCTTGCTGATGGTTGATTACTTCGTCCAGGCCGGCGGGGGCTGCGTCCGGCACGGTGGCCGGTTTGGCAGGCAGCCTGCCTGTAGGAATGTGGGTGGTGCAGACGTGGCCGCCGCGGGCCAGGGTGGAGAGGCGGCGTACGTCCACTCCCACCAGTCGTGAGAAAACTTCGGTTTCGACGTCGCAGAAGACGGGGAAGCGGGCAGCGAGCTGCTGGATGGGGCAATGGCCTTGGCAGAGTTGGACGCTGGAGAGAGCCGCGGGCAGCGGCGCCTTTGCTTCGATGGCAGCGGCGGAGGCTACGAAGTTGTCGCGGCTCAGTGCGGCCGAAAGAGCAGTTGCCCGGTCCCGGATGTCCGGGCCGGCCTGCTCGATTTCGGGCGCGTAGCGCCGTTCCATATCCGCGAAGCGCTCCTCCGCGAAGGCCCGGACCGCGTCCGGACCGGCAACCTTCTGCAACTGCTGGAGGGCCAGGGCAGCAATGTCCAGGTAGTCGTTGCCCAGGCTCGACTGGCCCTGTGAGCTCAGGACATAGCGGCGGGCGGGACGGCCGGCACCCGCGCCGGGCTTGGCAACCCGCTTGACCTCGATGACGCCTGCACGCGAAAGGTGGTCCAGGTGGCGCCGGACAGCTGCCGGGGTGAAGCCCAGGAAGTCTCCGAGTTCGGCCGCACTGACAGGTCCGTGTTCCAGGACGGCAGCGAGGACCCGGTCCCGGGTCCGCTCGTCGGCATCAGCCACAGGACCCGGCCCGGCCACGGGCACGGCAGTAGCGTTGGTCATGGAATACACAACACAATCATGTCGTAATTTAGTCCGTGACTCCAGTAAGGGCAGGCTGACCTTGGGTCCACGCCGAATATGACCGCAGCCACCACAGTCCGGCGGCGCCGCCGGCCGGGACTGCACTGAATACTACATCCCGTAGAATACTGTGGTGCGATCCCCAAAGTCCCCTGTCCTGTCCATTAATGGGCTCATCAAGGACGTCGGCCCCCTGTCCAGCCTGGACGGAAAGATGCTCCGGGTTGTGAGCGGCGTTTCACTCATTGCCGAGCGGGGAGAAGTGACCGCGTTGCTGGGCGCCAACGGTGCCGGCAAGACAACCACGCTCGAATGCGCCCAGGGCCTGCAAAAGCGCAGCGGCGGCAGTATCTCGCTGCTGGACCAGGACCCGGCGACGGCCGTCGCCGGCCTGCGTGCCCGCGTTGGTGTCATGCTCCAGGACGGCGGGCTCCCGCCGTCGGCAAGGCCCCTGCCGCTGCTGCGCCATATCGCCGGCCTGTACGCCAACCCCTGGCCGCTTGAGGACCTGGTGGGCCGGCTGGGCATTGATACCTTCAGCCGGACCAGCGTCCGCAGGCTGTCCGGCGGCCAGAAACAGCGGCTGGCCCTTGCCGCCGCCCTGATCGGCCGGCCCGAAGTACTGTTCCTTGACGAGCCAAGTGCCGGCCTGGACCCCCAGTCCCGGCAACTGGTGTTTGACCTGATTGCCGAACTCCGGGACGGCGGTATGGGCATCATCCTCACAACGCACCTGATGGACGACGCCCAGCGGCTTGCCGACTACGTCTACATCATCGACGGCGGCCGCAACGTTGCGGAGGGCACGGTCCAGGAACTGCTGCAGCGCAGCCCGGTGGCGGACCAGGGCGCCGAGCACATCCGGACGCTGGTGTTCGAGGCCCCCGCCGGCCTTGACGTGGCCGCCGTCCTGCCGGCCGGCGTCGACGTTTCCGAAGCCCGCGCCGGCAGTTACACCGTGACCGGCGCCCTGACGCCGCGCCATCTTGCCGCCTTGGCCCAATGGTGGGACGCGAAGGGCATCATGCCGGCATCGATGAGCCTTCAGGCGCGTAGCCTTGAAGACGTCTTTTTGGACATTTCGGGAAAGGACATCCGATGAGTGCCGCAGCACTGCAGGACCAGCAGCAGCCCGCCCCCCTGCTGCGCCGTGTCCTGCTGCAGGGCAAGTACGAGGCACTGACGATGCTCCGGAACGGCGAGCAGTTGATCCTGGCGGTGGTGCTTCCGCTGCTGGCCCTGGTCGGCCTGACGGTGACCCCTTTCCTTGACGGGATGGGTTCCAGCCGCGTCAACGTCGCGGTTCCCGGCATCCTTGCCCTCTGTGCCATGTCCACCGCATTCACCGGCCAGGGCATCGCCACCGGGTTCGACCGCCGTTACGGGGTGCTGCGGTTCCTGTCCACCACGCCGCTGGGCCGCGGCGGCCTGATCGCCGGGAAGGTGCTCTCGGTCCTCGTGGTCCTGTGCCTGCAGGTGGTTGTGGTGGGCCTGGTGGCGCTGGCACTGGGCTGGCAGCCGACGGCGGCGGGCTGGCTTCCCGGCCTGGGACTGCTCGCGCTGGGTGCGGCGGCCTTCACGTCCCTGGGGCTGCTGGTGGCCGGCACCGTGCGGCCGGAAGCAACCCTGGCCATCACCAACCTGCTGTGGATCCTCCTGGGCGCCATGGGCGGCATCGTCATCCCGGCCGAACGGCTGCCTGCCGCAGCGCAGGCCGTCATTCACTTCCTGCCATCCGGCGCACTCGGCGAGTCCATGCGCGCCGCATTCCTGGGCGGAGCCGTCAATGGCGGCGCCGCCCTCATCCTGCTGCTCTGGACGGTCATCGCCGGTGCCGCAGCCATCCGTTGGTTCAAGTGGAATTGAGATAATCGTGACCACGGCTTCACGCCTCCCGCAGTTCGCCAGCCGCCTGGCGTCCCGGCTCCCCCGCGCCGTGGACGTCCGCGTCCGCCGCCTCGCCGTCGCCTCGCTGATCGGTCAGACGCTCCTGGTGGTCACCGGCGGCGCCGTCCGGCTGACGGCGTCCGGACTTGGCTGCCCCACGTGGCCCCGCTGCACCTCTGATTCGCTGGTGAACACCCCGGAAATGGGAATTCACGGTTTCATCGAGTTCGGCAACAGGCTCCTGACGTTTGTCCTGGCCGCCGTTGCCGTGCTGTTGCTGGTCTACCTGTGGAACCTGCGGAAGGAACGCAAAGACCTCTTCCTGCTGGCCCTGGGCCTGCTGGCCAGCATCCCGGCCCAGGCAGTGATCGGCGGCATCACCGTCCTGACCAACCTCAACCCGTGGGTGGTCGGGCTGCACTTCCTGGTCTCGATGGCCCTGGTGGTGTTCTCCACCCTGCTGGTGAACCGCGCCTTCGGCCGCACGGGCCGTTTCCCGGCGACCCCGCCCGCTGCCCTGCCCGCCGTCCTGCGACCGGTGACGGCCGCCGTCGCCCTCTTCTCGGCCGTGGCCGTCATGCTCGGCGTCGTGGTCACCGGAGCCGGGCCGCACGCCGGCGACGCCGATGCGCCCCGCAACAACCTCGACTGGGACCTCGTTTCGCACATCCATGCTGTGCCCGCCTACCTGGTAACTGCCGGCACCGTGGTGGCGCTCGTCCTGGTCATCCGCCGCCGGATCACCGGCCCGTTCCGGACTGCTGTCCTGGCCCTCCTCGGAGTGACGCTGCTGCAGGCGGTCATCGGTTTCACGCAGTACTACAACGGCATTCCCGCGTTGCTGGTGGCAGCCCACATGCTCGGGGCGGCGCTGCTCATGGCCGCATCGACGAACGCCTGGGACATCGCCCGCTCAAGCACGGCCAAGTAACGGCAAGCCACGCCACGCAGCAGGCGCCCCGGTCGTAAAGGACCGGGGCGCCTGCCCGTTTTCCGGGGCCCTGAGGCCGGTTCCGGAATTACCGGGAGGCCAGGACGCTGCCCTGCAACCGGGATCCGAGCGCCGGATCAAGGTCCGCTATGCCGTCCGGAGTCACTTCCAGGACCCGGGCGGTGGCAATGTCGTAGAACAGGCCCGTTGCCTGGACCCGCCGGTCGGCAAGGGCCGGGCCCGCGTACGGATGGTTCCGCAGCTTGCCCAGCTGCACGGCCACATTGACCATCGCCAGCTGGTCCACCGTGTTGTAACCGGCGGCCGCGGCCTGCCTGCCCACGGGGTGGCCCGCCAACAGTTCGGCATGGCTTTGCCGCGCATGCCCCAGCCAACGCCCAAAGGCCGGGCCCAGGGAACTGTTGTCCCCGCCGTCGGCCTCGGCAACCAGCGCCTTCATGGCGCCGCAGTTCGAGTGTCCGCAGATCACGAGCGACCGCACACCCAGGCCGTTGACGGCGAAGGACAGCGCCGAGTCGATCGAGGCATCCTGGCCCTGGTTGCAGACCACGTTGCCGATATTCCGCAGGGTGAGGAGGTCGCCCGGACCGCTGCTGGTGATCAGGTTGGGGTTGACGCGGGAGTCGACGCAGGCCACGAACAGGCTGTCCGGGTTCTGGCCTTCGGTCAGGTCGTGCACCAGCGGACGCACCTGGTCCGCGAACCGGCGGTGGTACTTATTGATGCCCTCCAGCAGGGATTCCTTTCGCGGCGGCAGCGGCAGCTCACTGGCTCCGCTGCGCCGGGGCGATTGGTGCGCCGCGTCCCGGAACAGGGTATTTCCGTGCTCCTCGAGGTTCACGGTGCCGCCCGAGGCCTGGTGCTGGACCTGCCAGGCCAGCAGGGCTTCGCGGAACGAATGGTCCACATAGTCCGCATTCAACTCCACCATGACGTCCGTGCCCGAGGGAATGGACTGCAGTGTCCCGTTCAACCGTGGGAGGGCGAAGAAACTGCAGGATCCGGCAACAGTCACCCGCCAGGGCGAGGACGGCCCCGCCGGCGGGTGGGATTGGATCGGGGCCCGCAGGACCCGCCACAGCACGCACGCGGCGGCCAGGGCAAGCCCGATCATGACGCCCTCCAGCAGGTTCAGGAAGACGACGGAGCCCAGGGTCACGGCATAGATCAGGAGGTCACCTGTCCGCAGGCTGGTGCGGATATCGGCCACCTTGATCAGCCGCGCGCCGATGACCACCAGCAGGCCGGCAAGGACGGCCAGCGGAATCAGCTGGATCAGCCCGGCGAAGAGCGCCGAGAAGGCAAGGACCCAGATGCCGTGCAGTACGGCGGATGCCCTCGTGGCCGCGCCGGCTTCCACGTTTGTGGCGCTGCGGACGATGACTCCCGTGACGGGAAGGCCGCCAAGTGATCCCGAGACGATGTTTGCGGCGCCCTGGCCGACGAGTTCCTTGTTGAGGTTGGTGCGGGGGCCGGTGTGCATCTTGTCCACGGCGACCGCGGACAGGAGGGATTCGATGCTGGCGATCAGGGCCATGGTCAGGACCGCGAAGGCGAAGGCGCGCCAGTTTCCGGCGGGAAGCTGCGGCAAGGCAATGGCATCGAAGATCGAGCCGTCGAGGGAGATCCGTTCAACCCCCGGGGCAAAGGCAACCGCCAACGCGGTGCCCGCCGCAACGGCTGCCAGAGGGCCTGGCACCCGGCGGACAACGGGGGGAAGGAACCGCCAGCACAGCAGGATCACGATGACCGCCAGTCCCAGCAGGGCCGCATGCAGTTCCAGGTTGGTGATGGCCGCAGGCAGTCCTGCGAGGTTCTCAAGGGCAGAGCCCGCGGGCTGCGATCCCAGCAGCACGTGGAGCTGCTGCAGGATGATGGTGACGCCGATGCCTGCGAGCATGGCCTTCACCACCACAGGGGAAACGGCCAGGGCTGCCCGGCCGACGCGGCTGATGCCCAGCAGCAATTGCACGACGCCGGCCGCCACGGTGATGGCGCACGTCACCTGCCAGCCGAACTCCTGCACCAGGCCGGCCACGACGACGGTCAGCCCGGCTGCCGGTCCACTGACCTGGAGCGGTGAACCGCCCAGGCTGCCGGCCACTATGCCGCCGACGGCGGCGGCGATGAGTCCGGCCATGATCGGTGCGCCGGATGCTGCCGCGATTCCGAGCGAGAGCGGGAGTGCCACGAGGAACACCACCAGGGATGCGGGGATGTCGGCGCTGAGATGGGAGGCCAAGCCCGGGAGGCGGAGTCTGTTCCGGCCTTGGTTCCTGTTTCCTCCCGGTGGACTGTGGCTGGGCGCGGGGACGGCTGAGGGACGGGCTTCCATGGGCTTTTTCCTTTGCTTGCGGGAAGGGTCCGCTCCACCGTAAGCAGGCCGTCATGGTCAATGACAGTTAAAGTGACAGACATGACAAAGATGTCATACGGTTCGCCCAGGCAACGAAACGGGCGTTTGCCTGTCGACGTTTGCTGCGCGAAGAAAGAAGGCGGCCTCCACCTTGAGGTGGAGGCCGCCTGGGGCTTCGTGGGGCTGGACGGTCAGCCGCCCGCCACCGCACGCCCGATGAAAGGGTCCACGGCCAGGGCGATGAAGAGCAGCGTCAGGTAGCTGATGGAACCATGGAACACCTTCATGGCCCGCTTGTCCGGAATGTCTTCACGCTGCGCGCGGGCATACAGGGCATGGGACTCATAGAGGAACCAGGCGCCCGCCAGGACCGCGGTGACCGTGTAGACCCAGCCGGCGCCGCCCGCCGGAATCATCAGCAGCGAGCAGGCAACCATGGCCCACGCGTAGAGGACCACCTGGACAGAGACCACCTTGGCCCCGGCGATGGCGCCAAGCATGGGGACATTGGCGTTGCGGTAGTCCTCTCCGTAGCGCATCGAGAGCGGCCAGTAGTGCGGCGGGGTCCACAGGAAGATCACCATGAAGAGGATGATGGCGGGCCACTCCACCGAATTGGTTACCGCGGCCCAGGCAATCAGCACCGGGAAGCAGCCTGCGGCGCCGCCCCACACAATGTTCTGGGCGGTGCGGCGCTTCAGGATCATGGTGTAGATGACTACATAGAAGAAGATGGCGCCGAGGCCAAGCCATGCGGAGAGCGGGTTGGCTCCAAACCAGAGGATCACGATCGCGGCCGCACCGAGCAGCCATGAGAAGACCAGGGCTTCGCGGGGCGTGACCTCACCGGTCACCAGCGGCCGGTTCTCGGTGCGGTGCATCAGCTTGTCAATGTCCCGGTCGATGTAGCAGTTGAACGCCCCGGCACTGCCGGCAGCGAAGGCGCCACCCACCAGCGTGGCAAGGATCAGGCCAATGGAAGGGAAGCCCCGCTCGGCGTAGATCATGGTGGGCAGCGTACTCACCAGGAGCAGCTCGATGACACGCGGCTTGGTGAGGGCGAGATACGCCTTTGCCTTGCGGGCAAACCCGGCACCGGAGGCCCGGGATGCGTTTAGCGGCGTATCAGTTGTGCTCACGGTGGCAGTCACCCGTTCTGTGTGGCAGTTGAGGCTGGCTGTGCAGCTCTGGTCGTGCGGCCCGGTCCCGGGCACGGCACGGCGGAAGGAAATTGCCATGTACCTGCATCAGCCGGGAAACTCCGGGCGGCGTTGGGTGCCCACCGGTGTTGGCCTCTGAATATCATACCGCGCCGGCGCCCCCGCCCGGGGCCCGCCGTATGCGCAGTTGATCGCTCGCAGGCCCATTCGAGCAGATTAACTCAGCCCTCCGCCGGAGTCATTCACAAAAGGGGAAATTGCGTCCAAAACGTGAGATTTGGGCCGCCCGGACTATGGATAAGAGCTAAGCTGTCACCAGATCAGCACGCAGCAAGAAAGCGGTGGAAAACGCATTCCCGTTTGCTGTTCGTGACTGAATGCAAAGATCAACGTTTCGATGGTGAACGGCTGGTACACACCAAAGCGGCGCCACACAGCGCGCCCTTAGCCGGATCCGGTGTACCACTGCCACCAGCACAGAGAGGGGCCCGGTTTTCGTGCCACATTTGGAAGAGCAAGAACTGTCATGGACCAGCCTGGACCAGCGCGCCGTGGATACCATCCGCGTGCTGGCCGCAGACGCCGTAGAGAAGGTGGGCAACGGCCACCCCGGTACGGCGATGAGCCTGGCCCCGGCCGCATACCTTCTCTTCCAGAAGCTGATGCGCCACGATCCGCGTGATCCGCACTGGCTCGGCCGCGACCGTTTCGTCCTGTCCCCCGGCCACACCTCCCTCACGCTCTACATCCAGTTGTTCCTCTCGGGCTACGGGCTGGAACTGAAGGACCTGGAGGCACTGCGCACCTGGGGTTCACTCACCCCGGGCCACCCTGAGTACAAGCACACCGCCGGCGTGGAAATCACCACCGGGCCGCTCGGCCAGGGCCTTGCCTCCTCCGTGGGCTTCGCTTACTCCCAGCGCCGGATGCGCGGCCTGTTCGACGCCGACGCTCCCGCGGGCGAATCGCCCTTCGACCACACCATCTGGGTCATCGCCTCCGACGGCGACCTCCAGGAAGGCGTCACCTCCGAGGCCTCCTCGCTGGCCGGCCACCAGGAGCTCGGAAACCTCGTGGTGATTTACGACGAGAACCACATCTCGATCGAAGACGACACCGACATCGCGTTCACCGAGGATGTCCTGAAGCGCTACGAAGCCTATGGCTGGCACACGCAGCGCGTGGACTGGACCCGCACGGGCGAATACAAGGAAGACGTCCAGGAGCTCTATTCGGCCCTGCTCGCCGCCAAGGCTGAGACGTCCAAGCCGTCCATCATCTCGCTGCGCACCATCATCGGCTACCCGGCACCCAAGAAGCAGAACACCGGCAAGATCCACGGATCCGCCCTGGGCGCCGAGGAAGTCGCGGCACTGAAGGAAGTACTGGGCTTCGACCCCGCCAAGTCCTTCGACGTGGACCAGGAAGTGCTCGAGCACGCCCGCTCCGTGGTGGAACGCGGCGCTGCCGAACACAAGGAATGGGAAGAGTCCTTCAACGCCTGGCAGGCAGCCAATCCGGAAGGTGCAGCCCTCCTGCAGCGCATCGAAGCCAAGGAACTTCCCGAGGGCCTCGACGCAGCCCTGCCGGTCTTCCCTGCCGGCAAGGACGTTTCCACCCGCGCGGCTTCCGGCAAGGTCCTCAACGCGCTGGGCCCGGTTATGCCCGAGCTCTGGGGCGGCTCCGCCGACCTTGCCGAGTCCAACAACACCACCATCGAGGGTTCGCCGTCCTTCGTGCCGGCCTCCAAGCAGACCGGTGCCTGGTCCGGCAACCCCTACGGCCGGGTGCTGCACTTCGGCATCCGCGAGCACGCCGCCGCATCGATCGTGAACGGCATCAGCCTGGCAGGAAACACCCGCGCGTTCTCGGGCACCTTCCTGATCTTCAGCGACTACCAGCGCCCCGCCATCCGCCTCGGCGCCCTGATGGGCGTGCCTTCCCTGTACGTCTGGACGCACGACTCCATCGGCCTCGGCGAGGACGGCCCCACCCACCAGCCGGTGGAACAGCTCGCCTCACTGCGCGCCATCGTGGGCCTGGACGTGGTCCGCCCCGGCGACGCCAACGAAGTTGCCGCCGCCTGGAAGACCATGCTGGAAAACCACGCCAACCCGGCAGGCATCGTCCTGACCCGCCAGAACATCCCCACGTGGGAACGCGGTACGGGCGACGCCGAGGGCGACACCTTCGCTTCCACCGCCGGTGTCGCAAAGGGCGGCTACGTCCTGGCTGAGGCTTCGAAGGACGGCGCCACCGTACCGGCCGACGTGATCCTCATTGCCACCGGTTCCGAGGTCCAGCTCGCCGTGCAGGCCCGCGAAGCCCTGCAGGCCGACGGCATCGCGGCCCGCGTTGTCTCCATGCCGTGTGTTGAGTGGTTCAAGAAGCAGGACGCCGCCTACCGCGAGTCCGTCCTGCCGTCCACCGTCAAGGCGCGCGTCTCGGTGGAAGCCGGCCTGGCCCTGGGCTGGCGGGAATTCGTCGGCGACGCCGGCCATTCCATCAGCCTCGAGCACTACGGCGCCTCCGCAGACTACAAGCGCCTCTTCCAGGAGTTCGGCATCACCGCAGAAGCCGTGGCCGCTGCCGCCAAGGACTCCCTCAACAGCCTCCAGGCCTAAAACCTCATCTTTTAGGAGATACCAAAATGACTACTCCCACCCAGCAGCTCTCCGACGCCGGAGTCTCCATCTGGCTCGACGACCTTTCCCGCGGACGCCTGGAAACGGGCACCCTCCGCAAGCTCATCGAGGAAAAGAACGTGGTTGGCGTGACCACCAACCCCTCCATCTTCCACGCCGCCATCACCTCCGGCACTGACTACGACGCCACCATCGCAGCCCAGGCCGCAGCCGGCGCCAGCGTTGAGGATACGATCTTCGAGATCACCACCACCGACGTCGCCGACGCCTGCGACCTCTTCGCACCCGTGGCGGCGGCCACCAAGGGTGTCGACGGCCGAGTGTCCATCGAAGTCGACCCCCGCCTGGCCTGGGACACCGCAGGCACCATCGCCGAGGCCAAGCACCTGTACCAGCGGGTCAACAAGGACAACGTGCACATCAAGATCCCGGCAACCCTTGAGGGCCTCGAAGCCATCACCGCCACACTGGCCGAGGGCATCAGCGTCAACGTGACCCTGATCTTCTCGCTGGAGCGCTACCGCGCGGTCATCAACGCCTTCCAGTCCGGCCTGGAGCAGGCCAAGGAGAACGGCCACGACCTCGCGAAGATCCACTCCGTGGCATCGTTCTTCGTCTCCCGCGTGGACACCGAAATCGACAAGCGCCTGGACAAGATCGGCACCGAGGAAGCCAAGGCCCTCAAGGGCAAGGCCGGCGTTGCCAACGCCCGCCTGGCCTACCAGGTCTACGAAGAACTCTTCTCCACCGAACGCTGGGCACTGCTTGCCGACGCCGGGGCCCTCCCACAGCGTCCGCTGTGGGCCTCGACCGGTGTGAAGGACCCGGCCTACCCGGACACCCTTTACGTCACCGAGCTCGTTGCCCCCGGCGTCGTCAACACCATGCCGGAAAAGACGCTGGATGCCACCTTCGACCACGGCGTGGTCACCGGCGATACCGTCACCGGCACCTACGCCGAAGCAAACGCAACCCTCGACGCCCTGGAAAAACTCGGCATCTCCTACAACGACGTCGTCGCGCTCCTTGAGACCGAAGGCCTGGACAAGTTCGTGTCCAGCTGGAAGGAACTGCTGGCCGACGTCGAAGGTGCCCTCGCCGCTGCACGGAAGGCTTCCTAACACACAATGAGCACACTCAGCTTCGACGCCACCGGCGCTGCGCAGCAGGCCCTGGAACAGCACCTTCCCGCCCTGGTCGAGGACCGGATCGCCACCCGGATCTTCGCGAAAGACCACACCTTGTGGGGTCCTGACGCCGAGTCCGAGTCGGCCATCCGCCTCGGCTGGGTGGAGGCGGCCACCGTTTCACAGCCCTTGGTCAAGGACATCCTGGAACTCCGCGACGCCCTGCGCGCCGAGGGTGTCACCCGGATCGTCCTTTGCGGCATGGGCGGATCCTCGCTGGCCCCCGAGGTCATCGCCGGCACGGCCGGCGTCGAGCTGACGGTGCTGGACAGCACGGACCCCGACCAGGTCCGGGCTGCCCTTGAGGACCGGCTGGCCGAGACCGCAATCGTGGTCTCGTCCAAGTCCGGCTCCACCCTGGAAACCGACTCGCAACGCCGCATCTTCGAGCAGGCCTTCACCGAGGCCGGCCTGGACGCCAAGAGCCGGATCATCATCGTGACGGACCCCGGTTCCCCGCTGGACAAGTCGTCCCGCGAAACCGGGTACCGCGCAGTGTTCAATGCCGACCCCAACGTCGGCGGCCGCTACTCGGCATTGACGGCGTTCGGTCTGGTGCCTTCCGGCCTGGCCGGCGTGGATATCCAGGGTTTCCTGGACGAGGCCGAGGAAGCGGCCGAAGTCCTCAACGACGACGCCCCCGAAAACATCGGACTTGCCCTGGGCGCGGCCCTGGGCGGAACCAGCCCGCTGCGCAACAAGGTCGTCATTGCCGAGGACGGCTCCGGCATCGTCGGCTTCGCCGACTGGGCCGAGCAGCTCATCGCTGAATCGACGGGCAAGCTGGGTACGGGCATCCTGCCCGTCGTGGCGGGCCCCAACGCACCCGAGGTCAGCTCCGGCGCTCCCGACGTCCTGGTGGTACGGCTCGTAGCCGCGGATGCCGACGTCGAACTTGGCGGTAACCAGGTGGCCATCGCCGGCGGCCTCGCCACCCAGATGATGGTGTGGGAGTTCGCCACCGCCGTTGCAGGCCGGCTGCTGGGCATCAACCCCTTCGACCAGCCGGATGTGGAGGCCGCCAAGGTTGCAGCGCGCGGTCTGCTGGACGCCCAGCCGGAGCCGACGCCCGCCGCTTTCGTGGACGGCGCAATCGAGGTCCGCGGTGGCGACTGGCTCGGCGACGCCACCACGGCCGGGGACGCCGTCAAGGCACTCCTTGGCACGTTGGCTGCCGACAGCTACCTGAGCGTCCAGGCATACTTCGACCGTCTGGCCTTTGCCGGGCTCGAGGGAATCCGTGACGACCTCGCTGCGGCTACCGGCCGTCCGGTGACATTCGGCTGGGGCCCGCGTTTCCTGCACTCCACCGGGCAGTTCCACAAGGGCGGCCCCGCAATCGGCGTGTTCCTGCAGGTCACCGCTGCTGCGGCAGAGGACCTCGCGATCCCGGACCGGCCGTTCAGCTTCGGTGAGCTCATTGCCGCCCAGGCTGCAGGCGACGCCCAGGTCCTGGGCCAGCACGGCCGACCCGTGCTGCGCCTCCACCTCACCGACCGTGCCGCCGGCGTGGCGCAGCTGCAGGACCTTGTCGCTGCCCTGTCCACCCGCGCATCCGCAACCGAGAGCTAAGGCGCAGAACCAACCATGCCAGAAACTGAATACGGCAGGAAGGGTGCGGGCCGCGGGCGTAATCCGTTGCGGGATCCGCGTGACCGCCGTTTGAACCGGATTGCGGGTCCGTCGTCGCTTGTGTTGTTTGGGGTGACGGGTGATTTGGCCCGGAAGAAGTTGATGCCGGCGGTGTATGACCTGGCGAATCGTGGGTTGTTGCCGCCGAGCTTCGCGTTGGTCGGTTTCGCCCGGCGTGAGTGGGACAAGGAGGATTTCGCCGCCGAGGTGAAGGCCTCCGTGCAGGAGCATGCGCGTACCCCGTTTGATGAGGCGGTGTGGAATCAGCTGTCCGAGGGTATCCGGTTTGTGCAGGGTGAGTTCGACGACGATGCGGCGTTTGAGCGTCTTGGCGAGACGATCAAGGAGCTCGACGACGTCCGGGGTACCCGGGGGAACCACGCGTTCTACCTGTCCATCCCGCCGAAGGCGTTCGAG